>JAPKZH010000509.1 GCA_026393905.1 Candidatus Aminicenantota bacterium | reverse complement strand
GTCCCTGGATTAACTACATCTACAACGGGCGGTACTTCGCCACGATCTCCAACAACGGCGGAGGCATCAGCTATTACAAGACTCCTCTCCACGGCCGCATCACGCGCTACAGGATCAATGATGTTCCGCACGACAGGCCGGTAAAATATATCTATGTCAAGGACAGAGACTCCGGAGAAACCTGGAGCCTGACCTGGCAGCCTGTGGGAAAGCATGTGGAAGCCTACCAGGTCGCCCATGGATTCGGCTACACGCGCGTCGAGGCCGATGTCGAGAAGATCGCCTCCTCGGTCCTGTATTTTGTCCCGCTCGAAGATGACCTGGAAATCTGGAAGACCGTTCTGACGAATAAATCGCGCAAGACACGCCACCTCTCTGTCTTCGGCTATGTGGAGTTTGCTCTCGGCCATGCCCTCGTCGACATCATCAATCAATGCGACGACCAGCACTTCAACCGCGTCCATTTCGATAAGGACCTCAACGCCCTGTTCGCGACCAAGACTTATTGGGTCACGGAGACGCGGGGGACGCAGCACCAGGAGAACAAGGAATGGGACCAGTGGGCGTTTTTTACGGTCAACCTGCCCGTCGCCGGCTATGAAACGCTGCGGGAACGTTTTATCGGCCTCTACCGTAACGAGAACAACCCGCTGGCGATCGAAGCCGGCGAGCTGAGCTCGAAGAACACGGATTACGGCAACGCCGTGGGCGTTCTTCAGGTCGACATCGAGATGAAGCCCGAAGAGTCCAAGAAGATCATTTTTTCGCTCGGCGTCATTCCCAAGGCTGAATTCGAGCAAAAAAAACAGGGGACCAGAAAATACCATGACCTGCGCGCCGTCGAAGCCGCCTATCTCAACGTCAAGAAAAAATGGGAAGATCTTTTCGCCTACGCCAAAGTGGAGTCGCCCGATAAAGACGTCAACATTTTCATGAACTCCTGGACTCCCTACCAGGCCAGGGTGGCATTCGATGTCGGGCGCGTGGCGAGTTTTTATTACTGGGGCATCGGCCGCGGCTTCGGCTACCGCGATACGGCCCAGGACACGATCGCCATCACGATCTCGGACCAGACCAAGGCGCGGGAGCGGATCCTGCTGCTCGCCCGCCAGATGCAAACCGACGGAAAAGTCTATCACCATTTCTACGGCGACGGACAGGGAGAATTCACCGAGCACTGCGACGACCCGCTTTGGTTCATCCTGGCGGTCACGGAATACATCAAAGAGACGGGCGATGTCGCCATCCTGGACAGTCCCGAGCCGTTCCTGGACGGCCAGGAGGGCACGATTTTCGAGCATCTGCTGGCCGTCCTCAAGTTCGCCAAAAATCATCTCGGCCCCCAGGGCCTTCCGATTTTCGGACGCGGCGACTGGAACGACACGCTCGATTACATCGGCGGCAAGGAGGGCGGAGAGAGCGTCTGGGGCGGAATGTTCTATGTGGCCATGCTCAATCGTTTCGTCGAGCTGCTAAAGTACCTAAAGGCTGAAGAGGCGGCCAAAGATATCCTGGAACTGCGTGACCATCTCAACCAGGCCATCGAAAAATCCTGCTGGGACGGCGAATGGTACATCCGCGCTTTCGGCGAGGGCAAGAAGAAAATCGGCTCAAAAGACAATACGTACGGCAAGATTTTCATCAATACCCAGAGCTGGGCGGTCATCGCCGGGCTGCCGGACAAGAAGCGGCTGGTCCAAGCCGTGTTCAGCGCGAAAAAAATGCTGGACACAAAGTTCGGGCCGAAGATCTGCGCTCCGGCCTTCCGGGAGATCGACCCGAAGATCGGGCTGATCACCCGGTGCGTCTGGGGCAAGAAGGAAAATGCGGCGGTTTTCTGC
>JAPKZH010000603.1 GCA_026393905.1 Candidatus Aminicenantota bacterium | reverse complement strand
TTGTCGAACCCTTCCATGGCCTTGACGGTCATCGCCGTCAAGGTCGCGATCTTCGCCGATTTTTCGGGGGCGACGATACAGTTGGTGACGGGAAACATGGTCTCCGCGCCGTGCATGTCGATGGCGATATCCACCTTGTCCCGCCTCATCATCTGCATGGCTGCGTAGGTCACCCGTTCCATGACGGCCCCGTTGGGCCGTCCCGGCCAAGTCCGGTTGGTGTTCCGGACATCGAGATAGGAGAAGAGCTTTTTGTCGGGATAGTGGATGTACACGTCGGGGTCGGGCCACTGGTCGAGAGGCGATGCGTCGCGGTTTCCCATCCGGAACCGCACCCGGCCCCATTCGGTGGGAATGTCGTAATACAGCGGATATCCGTCGCCGGGTTTGGTGTTGAGGCTGCCGCTGTTGTTGAATTCGGGGATGATGATGAGGGTTCCCTTTTCGACGACCGCGTTTTCAATCATGATGATTGTCGCCAGCAGGCCGGCCGGTTCGTTGGCATGGGTGTTGGCCATGACCAGGACTTTTCCACCCGGTTCCTTGCCTTCGAGAATGAAAACATCGGCGTCGGCCATCGTTCCTTTCAGGCTGGGCACAAACTCGCTCAATTTGATAACGTTGGTCACGCCGGGACCGGCCACGACCGGGGTGCGATAATGACGATGTCGATAAAGAGGGACGCCTCCGAGAATGCTCGCGACGAGCGCGATCACGATCAGCGCCGACTTGATTCGCCATTCGCGGGACATCTTCGTTTATCCTTATTATTTATTTTATGCGCAAAATTCGGAGCAGCAGCGGCACCAAGATCAGCAGATAAAGGATCATATCATTGGCGTTCTTTTTTTCATGGAGGAAGTTCCAGATGACCATGGCCGCGATGTAAGCGCTGATGATGTAATAAAGGATCATGATCAATGACATCGCATCGCTCCTCTACATGCTCCAGCGGACCAAAAATTCCAGTTTCGCGCTGTAGACCACCATCAGGATGCCCACGATCGTGATCACCAGCCAGGGCAGCCAGGCGGTCCTGATGAATGACCAATACGAGCCTTTGTATTCGGAGACCATGACGCTCAACCGCCCGATCAGGGCCGTCGGCGGCAGGCCGTCGCCCAGCGGCCAAAGCAGGCTCAGCCCGGCGATGGCGACGGTCGCGTGCAGGCCGATCGAATCGAAAAACCAGACCAGCGGAATGCCGAGGATGGCCGCCGCTCCATAGGTGAGAACGCCCTCGGAAAAGGGGATGATGACGGCGAGCAAGACGTAGAGCAAGATGAGCGGCGTGCTGATGACAACGAACGAGAGCAGTCCGCGCACGCCGGTCGCCGTCATGATCTGCTGGAGCATGCCGACGACAATCATGGTGGCGAGCAGCGGCAGAAGCCGTTTCATCGTGTCGCGGGACAGCGTCAAAATCTTGATCTTATGAGGGCTGACAAGAAGCGCCACAACGGCGGCAATGACAAACTCCAGGGGCAGCCCGAAAATGGGCAGGGCAAACGGCCAGACTCTCGAGGCGACGATGAGCCCGAAAAAGACGAGGAACGGAAGAATCACCCGCCACCAGGTCATCCCCTTGGGGGCTTCGGGCATATTCCGGAGTGCCGTCTGGACGTCCGCGGCGGCTTCTTTTTTCCAGCCCAGGACAAACAGAGTGAACGTGCCAAGAAGCAGCACGGGAATCCCCAGGGTGAACTCAAAGCCGACATACGGAATGGCCGTCCCAGCGCAGAGGATCATCGCCCAGATGTTGACCGGCGGGGCGGCCGCGCTGAGCCCGGCCCAGATGAACATCATAGCTGCCACTCTTTTTTGGGAGATGCCGAGAAGCTTGAGGGCCATGGCCACCGGCGCGCCGACGACCAGCAATGAGACGCTGCCGGCGCCGGTCAGCGCCCCCGGGATGAGGACGATGATCATCAAGATGAACAGGGCGATCAGGCGTTTGTTATGAAAGAGCCGGATCGTGCCGCGGACGACATAGTTTACCCCGCCGGATTCGCTGATGATGGCCATGAAGATGGTAGCCGTCGAAAACAGGAGCATGACATCGAGATAGGGAAAGCTGCCCTCAATGAACTGGCGCGGCAGATCGGCGATCGGCGGCGTTTTGACGAATGCCCCGGCGATCCCTCCCGCAAGGGCCGCGGCAAAAATGCTGAGCTCGACGGATAGTTTTTTTGCCTTGGCCACCGCATAGGCGGCAACCATGACCAGCAGGATGATCCCGACTTGAAAAGTCATGCCTTTAGCCTAGCAGCCATTTTATATTTTGCTTTTCCCAATAGTCAAGGGCGGCTTGACCGGCATAAGCATTTCCGGTTGAATGATTTCAATGAGGCATTGGTATCTCCCCCTGCCCCCTGGGGAACCAGTCCCGTCGGACACTCTTGGAGGGAAACCCTTGCCTAGGGTTTCCCTCCAAGAGTGTCCGGGGCCCCCCTCCGCTATGGGGGCTTCGGGGGAGATACCAATGCCTCATTGAAATTGCATATTTGGAAGCTTCAGCTACAGGTTGACCCGGTTCCCCCTTTTTATTTATATTAAGCCTTGTCTCCATGCCGATCATTCGCAAAAAAGCCTTCTTTATCGTTTTAGCGGCGGCCCTGATAGCTGTCCTTCTTCTTTGGACCACGATCAGTCGGAATCGCCGGTCTGCCGCCGAAAAAACTTTATTGTCACAAATCCAGGAGAACCTTCGCGGACGGTTGAACAAAGGAGAAATCCCGCCGGAGATCTGTGTCGGAGACGATCTCATCCAGGCTTCGACACTCGTTCGGGCATTTTATCAGGGCCGACAGTATCAACCGGTCTGGAGCCGCAAAGGAAGCCTGCTCTCACCGGTCCAGTCGTTGGTCGCGTCTATTCGAGCGGCCGAGGAGGAAGGTCTGACCCCCGGCGATTATCACTCCGAGTCGATCCTGGCGAATTTGAAAGAATTCACCCGCCTATCCGGCGGCGCTTTGCGGCACCTGACACCCGTCCTCAGCGACCTGGATCTCCTCCTGACCGACGCTTTTTTTGTCCTGGCCACCCATCAGGCCCAGGGAAAAGTCGATCCCGACACATCTGAAACGGAGTGGGAAGCGCCGTGCCGCTCCTTGGACGTGCTGCAGCTCTTCCAAGACTCTTTGGCCTCGGGCCGCATCGCCGAGAGCTTGCAGAGCTTATTGCCTCAGCACAGCTACTATGCCGGGCTTAAACAAGCCCTCCAGCGATACAAAGAGATCGTTCGGAAAAACGATTGGCCCCGCATATCCGGAGGCACCGGACTTAAAGCTGGCGACAAAGGAAAAAGGATCGAATCCCTCAAGAAAAGGCTGATTAAGGAAGGTTATGATGTCTCCACCGGGCTCGCCGCAACCGATGTCTTCGACCATGACACGGAGTTAGCCGTTTGCTGCTTCCAAGAGAAGCACGGGCTTCCCCAGACGGGGGTTGTCGAGGAGGCGACGCTCAAAGCCCTTAACACCTCGGCCGAAGAGCGACTGCGCCAGATCGAAGTCAACCTGGAGCGGTGGCGGTGGCTTCCCCATGACCTCGGCCCCAGATATGCCGTTGTCGACGCGGCCAGTTTCGAGCTGTTCGTCGTCGAACGCTTCGAGACCGTCCTGAGCATGAAGATCGTCGTGGGGATGCTGACCTGGCAGACGCCGGTCTTCAGCAGCCGGATCACGGATATCGTCATCAACCCGTATTGGTATGCCCCGAACCGTGTCCTCCTCAAAGAGCTCATCAATTACATCAAAGCCGACCCGAACTACCTGACCAACAACAAAATGAAATTGATGCGCGGTTGGGGGAAAGCGGAAACCGAAGTGGACGTCAAAACACTCGACCTGGACAACGTCAACGCTAAGAATTTGGATTTTCATCTCCGCCAGGACCCCGGACCGCTGAACTTGGTGGGCCATATCAAATTCTCCATGCCGAACAAGTACAACGTGTATCTCCATGACACGCCCTACCAATCGGACTTCGGGCAGTTCACAAGGACCTTCAGCCACGGCTGCATCCGCATCGCCAAGCCCGTCGATTTCAGCCTTTTCCTTCTCCAGGACCCAATGGAATGGAACGCAGAGAAGATCACCGATTGCATCGACCGCGAGGTCGAACAAACGATTCCGGTCAAAAATCCCCTGGCTGTCCATGTCTTCTATGGGACGGCCTGGCCGCTCGAGGACTGAAGCGTCCAATTCCGGCCGGATCTCTATGAGAATGACAAGCTGGTGGCCGAAGCCTTGCACCAGAAGCCGCCCAGGGCTCGGGTGGTCGAAACTCCCTCCTGGAATGGCAAGGCGCCGAGCACAAAAGAGACGATCGCTCGGGGTGACGAAAAAAAGCGCGATGATCGCTGAGGGCGTCCTCAATATTCGGGCCAGCGGGGCTGATTTTCAAAAGAGCTCTTCAAAAGCCATCTTTCTCTTTTGGAGTTCCGTCACCAGCTTTTCTTTTTGTTTTTGAAAAA
>JAPKZH010000619.1 GCA_026393905.1 Candidatus Aminicenantota bacterium | reverse complement strand
TTTATCTCTGTCCCGGCCTTCGCTGAAATTGGGGACGCATTCAACAAGCTTCATTCTCGGCTCCTTTTTCGATTCACTGCTTTTCTTTGTTAATCGTATATTGGCGGATCCCTTTGCTGTCATAGACGTCGATCGATTCAAATTCATTCAGGCGGTCGGTCAGCACGGATTTGTCTCCGGCAATGACGACGAGAGGCGGCTGGAGGAAGCATTTTTGGGCCGCCGTGAAGACTTTTTCCGGGCTGACCAGCAAGATCTGCTCATAGTACTTGTTCCAATAGTCGTTTCCCCGGTCGTAGGCCATGATCTCAGAAATCTTCTCGGAAAATACGCCCAGTTGCTCGATGGAGACGGGGAAATTGCCGATGAGATAGGACTTGGCCTGGTCGATCTCCGATATGGCGATGGGTTCCCTGGTGATTTTTCTGATCTCTTTCAGGATTTCCTGGACCGAGGGATAGATGAACTCCGGAGCGACCTTGGCCCGAACAAAAAAAAGTCCGCCCGATCTGGAAAATTCGGCCTGGCTAAAGGCGAAATAGGCATAGCCTTTGGATTCCCGGAGGTTCATGAAGAGCCTCGAATTCATCGTTCCGCCCAGGAGGGGCGGCGTGATGGGCGGAAAAGATTTTTGGCTGAGTTCCGCCCGCTGCCAGGTGTTGAGGACGCGGCTGACTTTCTGGGTGGCCATCCTCATCGGAATGCTTCCCGTAAGAATGAGATGGGCGTTATTGGGCCGGTAGTACCGGTCAAAAAATTCCAGGAGGTCTTTCTGATTCCAATTCGTGATCGCCTCCCTCGGGAATCCCATCTTTTCATAGGGGTGATTTTTAAACAGAAGTCGGATCAGGTGTCGATAGGCGACGAATTCCGGGTTTTTTTCCCTTCCCAGGTAGTCCAGGGTCAAGATCGACTTGACGCTTTTGATCGCCTTTTCCGAAAAATCCGGCTTGAGGATCATCTGGCCGAGAAGTTCCAAGGCCTGGTCGAGATAGTCGTCCAAAAAGCGAAATGTCAAAAGTGTGAAATCTTCCATCGTCGAAACAGACAGGGAGCCGCCGATCGATTCGATGAACTCTTCGATGTCCGACGCAGAGCGGCTTTGCGTCGACCGGGTGACGACATGGGCGGCAAAGCTAGCCGTTCCCGCTGATCTTTCGGGCGACGAGCTTTCGCCGCCTTGGATGATGAGTTGAAGGATCATCATCGGCAGGTCATCCCTGAAGATCACCGAAACCCTCAAGCCGTTCGTCAGCGGCGGGCTGGTCTCGATCGAGGGCAGCTTGAGTTCTTGACGGGGTTCCGGAGGGGGCGGAGCCTTTCGGAAACGCTCTTGGCCGGCCAGGCTCAAAGCGACGGCGAGCAGGATAAAGCCAAGGATGACGCGGTTTTTTTTCATTTTGTCTTGACGTTTAGGATCAAGCTGTTATCGGTCGTGAAGTAGCGGTGAGCGACGGTCACGATATCGGTATTGGTGACCTTCATGGTTTTCTCGAATTCGAGAGGCAGGTCGTCGAGATTGCGGAGGACAAAATATTGCTCGCAAAGAAAGATCGCTTTATCCAGAGTCGTGGCGATGCGGTCCAGGTAATCCCGTTTGAACATGTTCTTGGCCTTGATCAGCTCGGCATCCGAAGGAAAGGCGGTTTTCAGCTTGTCCAGCTCGGAGAAAACTGCGTTCTGGCATTGATTGATCCAGTACGGATTGTTGGCAACAACGAAAATTTTAAAGGCGCAACGGTCCCTGCGTTTTTCGATCCCGCCGCTGAGTTGGTAGGCGATTTTATTGTCAAGGCCGAGCAGCCGGCGCATGATCCGCGAGCTCCGGCCCCGCATCAGGATATAGTCGAGGATGGTCAGGGAATAGATGTCATTAGGAGCGAAAAGCGGGAGGCGGAAGCCCATATAGAAGGCCGGAGCCAGGGCCAGGGAGTCCTCCTCCGTCTTGATCACCTGTTTTTTTACGTATTTATAGGCCGCGGGCACGAAGCTCGAATCCTTTCCCCTAGGGATCGTCTCGAAATATTTGGCGACGAGCTCCATGGTCTTCATCTTGTTGAAGTTGCCGGTGATACAGAGGACGGCGTTGTTCGGCACGTAATAGGCGGCGTAGAAATTTTTCACATCGTCCAGGGTCAGGGTCCGGAGGTCGTCTTCCGATCCCAACAACGGATGGCTGTAAGGAAAATCCATGTACAAAAGCTGGTCGAAGGAAAACTGATTTTCCAGATAGGGATCGGCGGTCCTTCGCTGGCGCATGATATCGAGGAGGTCCTTTCTCGTCGCTTCCAGACTGTCCTCGGTGATCTCGAGGAATCGCATCCTGTCCGACTCCATCCAAAGGACAAGGGCCAATTGGTTGGATGGCACCGTCTGGTAGAAGGTCGACATGTCCTCGGATGTGCTGGCGTTGAGCTTGCCGCCGACGCGGTTGATGTTGTTGAAATGTTGCTGGGGAGGAACATCGGCCGAGCCGGAAAACATCATGTTTTCCATGAGATAGGCCAGGCCCGATTTTCCCGGAAGTTCATGGATGGAGCCGACTCTATAGGCGACGGCCACCGACACGACGGGCAGGGAATCATCTTCGGAGAGGATGACCTGAAGGCCGTTTTTAAGCTTAACCTGACTGAAAGGAAAAGCGTACTTATTGGGAGCCTGTGAGAGGAGACTCCCCGCGGCCAAGACAATGGCCAGGCCGGCGACCCCGATTTTCTTATAAAACATGGCCTATGAGCACGCCTTTATGCGTAAGATTAAAATACCACAATCAGCGGAAAATTTGAAATCCCCATTTCGGAGGATCCCCTAAGCCCGCGGGCCGCGGCCCTCCGCCGTTTTCTCGGAGAAATGGATGAACGAGAAGCATTCCGGGACGTGGGAATCGTAGAGGCCGTGCCTGTTCAAGGCCCAGCCGGGATCGGGATGGGCTCTCACCCCGCAATAAAGAAGGGCTTCGAACCTCGAAAAATCCATCCTCCAGACATCTCCGTCTTGGGGGGGAAGAGCGCGGCCCTGGGCCAGGACGGACATCCCTTGCCAGGGGAAGGCCAGTTCCACGGTCCAGCCTTTATCGACATCTCTGTCGTCATTTAGAGTGCCGTCGACAAAAACGGCCGTTTTCAGCCCGGGAAAATCCCAGTCCATGAAGGCCCATCTCGCGCCGCGGGGATGCTTGCCGTGCCGCGCGGCGTCTTGAAAACCGCCGAGGACGTCCGGCTTATGAGTCAAGAGGTTGAATTCGGGACGATCGAAAAAGGTGCCTTTGTCGAGGGTGTCCTGCCAGATATAGAAGACCTCGTAGATCGTGCCGAGGGCGTTGATCTGGAATTCATAATAGCCGTCCGGGCCCGCGATAAAGAGCTCAACATCGTTCTCTGTCCAGATGAAAGAATCCCGCTGGGTGAGTCTGGCTTGAACATTGGGTTCTTCCACCCAGAATCCCGCATAAAAATAGTCATCATCCCAAAGGGCGGCCATCCGTGTGTCTAAAAAGCCGGGGACGCCCGTGACGAGGTCAACGAACCTGGGAGATTGGAGTGCGTTCTTCCAACTCTCCTTGTCAAGCCGTCCGTCAACGAGGAGCGGCCGAGGAGTCCGATAACAGGTGTAATGAAAAAGATCTTTTTCGGGACAACCGTAGGTGGATTTCATGGGCTTCCCTAGTTTTGCGGACCTCTCCGGCCGGCGCCGGCCACGGCATTGAACACCCGCAAAAAATTGCCTCCGAGGATTTTGCGGATATCGTCTTCCTTATATCCGCGGACGGCCAGCTCTTTGGTGATATTCATGAGCTTTCCGACGTCTTCCAGCCCCGCCGGCGTCCCCGAGATGCCGTCAAAGTCCGAGCCCAGACCGACATGGTCGACGCTCCCGGTCACTTTGACAACATGGTCGATGTGGTCGACCAGGGTTTTGATGTCCACGGCAGGCAGAGTTTCCTTCGTCTCCGCCCACTTCGCTTGGAATTCAGCGAACAGGGCCTTTCCCTTGTCCGGGTCGGCTTTCATGATCTCGCGGTAGTCGGCCGGCAGCCCGTATTTTTTTGCGATTTGAGCCAGGAGGTCGGTCTGCTTTTTTTCGATCTCCGCATTCAGGAAGCCTGGCGAAAAATTGATCCCGATGACGCCGCCGTTCTTGGCCAGGGCTTTGAGCATCTCATCGCTCATGTTCCTGTGATGAAGGGCAAGGGCGCGGCAGCAGGAATGCGAAGCCACGATCGGCGAAGCCGAGACGCGGATGACGTCCCAGAATGTCTCGTCATGGGCATGAGAGACGTCGATGATCATGCCCAGCCTGTTCATTTCCTTGACCACGTTCTCCCCGAATTCCGTCAGCCCGCACCACTCGGCTTTGGCATCGCCCGAGGCATCCGCCCAATCCGTGCGATTCCAGTGGGTGAGCGTCATCATCCTCACGCCGTTCCTGTAAAATGTCCTGAGCAGGTCCAGGTCGTTCTCCATGGCATACCCGCCCTCGATGCCGATCAGGATCCCGGTCTTGCCGGAGTTCCGGATTCTCATAAAATCCTCCGGGGACCGGACAACCTCCAAATCGTCCGGATTTTGGCCGACCAGCCGATGGATGCCTTCGATCTGGCTAAATACTTTTTTGGCCGCCTGCCATTTTTCGACCTCGGTCGACGGCGCTCCGACAAAACAGGCGAAGACCTGAAGATCGACGGCCCCGCGTTTCAGCTTGGGGATGTCGATGTGGCCCTTGGCGTTGTCCTTGGTGAGATCCTCACCTTCCATAAACCGGCCGATGGTATCGCAATGAAGGTCGATGACCGCCGCGTCTTTATGAAGGAACTCGACCCGGAATTTCGGATCGAGCAGGTTTTCCTTTGTATTGGCCAGGTTTGTGATGATGTCATAATGATATTGGCTGGCCAAGCGCAGGAGTTCGGGATCTATGATATCGGGTCCATCGCCGGGCATGTGGTATTCCGGATGTTCATCATCGAGCTTCTCCGTAAGAATGTTGCCCGTCCTCAGGCTGATGGCCGTGACGCCTTTGGCCCAGAATGAAGTATGGTCTGAACCCCGATAATTCACTCGGGGGAAGAGCTTCTTCTTGGTCCCCTCGTCCATTTTCGCTTTGATAATGTCGTAGAATTGCGAGTATTCCCACAGGCCGCCGACATGAAGGTCGGAATCGCCCGTGCCGACCATATCGATATTCATATAGACGGCCGTCTTAGGGAGGGGAAGGACGGGATGCTCCGTGTAATAGCGGGAGCCGATAAGGCCGAGCTCTTCGCCCGCCCAGGAAGCGAAGATGACCGTCCTGGCCGGCTTGAATTTGTTAGCGGCCAGGGCCCTGGCCGTCTCCAGGACAACGGCGGCCGAGGTCGCGTCGTCATCGGCGCCGGGATAGATGAACCCGTCGATCCCGATACCCAAGTGGTCCAGGTGACCGCCGAGGATGAGGCATTCGTCCTTGAGCTTGGGATCATGGCCGGGCAGGATGCCGATGACATTCGGAGCTTTCCGCTCTTCCTGAAGGAAGTGGGCTTCCATTTCAACGACGGCCTCGATCGCGGAGGAATGCGGCTTCTTCTCTCTGAGCATCTTGCTGACCAGGTCTCTCCAGCTTTTCCTGGAGATATAAAAAACGTCATTGAGGAAGTTGCGGCCGGCGCGCAGGAACACGAAATTCTTTGGACAAACACCCTGCCTCAGCGCCGATGAAGCCATCCGTCGCGCGGGCGGATCGCCCGGCTGGGATGTGTCCATCTCGATAATTCCCACGGCCCCTTTTTCCAGCGCCAGTTTGACTTTCTTCTCCAGGGTCCAGTCTCTCTTCGCGGCGTCGTCAAGGACGGCGGGGGCATCCGGAAGCAGGAGCAAGATTTTTCCCTTGGCCTCGAGGTTTTCATAGTCGTTCCAGGGAGGCTTCTCCGAAACGATGCCGTAGCCCGCGAAAGCGATCTGTCCTCTCGATATTCCCGATCCCGTCCCGCTGAGGGGATAGAAATCGCGGCCGCGTCCGGCGAAGTAGAGGCGGGGCTGGGGCGCGAGGATCTCCAGGCGGATAGGCTGTTCGAACTCAGACCAGTTCTTGAAGGGGACTTCTTGGAACCACGTTCCGTTGTCGCCCCCGGGCTGCAGGCCGTACTCCTTCATTTTTGCAGCGACGTACTCGGCCGCCTTCTGATATTCCGGAGAGCCCGCCCTCCGGCCTTTCATTTCGTCGGAGGCCAGGTATCTGAGATGGTCATAGGCTCGCTGGCCATCGGGCTTGGTCTGGGAAACAAGGAGGCCGCCGAGGCCGAAAAAAAGGCACAGAGAAAAGCTCGCTATTTTTTTCATGGATTTTCCCCACTTCTATAATAATTGAAAGAATCTATCGAAAGCCGTTGAGTTCCATGCATCGAAATTTTTCTTAATTTAATTCAAAACGCCGTCTTTTGCAAGCTTCGACCTATCTGTGGAGAGAAAGGCCATGGATTTTTGAGCGGCATGCCCCGAGTCCTCTAAAATATTTATTGCAATGCCGTTCCATTTGTGCTATTTTTTCCGTTACTTTTTTTGAACATTTATTGTGGGAGGCACATATGAGTCAAGGCGGAAAACACTTGTTTACATCGGAATCGGTGACCGTCGGCCATCCGGATAAAATCTGCGACCAAGTCTCGGATTCGGTGCTGGATGATTTAATCGCTCAGGACCCCAAAAGCCGCGTCGCCTGCGAGACTTTGGCCACGACGGGGCTCGTCCTTATCGCCGGAGAGATCACAACCCTCGGCTATTGCGATTTCCAGAAGGTCGTCCGTGAAATGGTCCGAGAAATCGGCTACACCAAGGCCGAATACGGTTTCGATTTTCAGACCTGCTGCGTGCTGTCTTCGATCCACGAGCAGTCTCCGGATATCGCTATGGGTGTGGACGAGACGTCGGAGCACGAACAGGGCGCCGGCGACCAGGGGCTGATGTTCGGCTATGCTTGCCGAGAAACAAAGGATTTGATGCCCATGCCGATCATGCTGGCCCACGGACTTGTCCGCCGGCTGACCGAAGTTCGCCGGCAGAACATCCTGGATTATCTCCGTCCGGACGGAAAATCCCAGGTGACCGTCGAGTACGACGGCGATAAGCCGGTCCGGGTCGAAGCGGTCGTCATCGCCGCTCAGCACAACACCACCGTTAAGATCTCCGACTTGCGTGAAGATCTGAAAAAGGTTGTCATCGGCGAAGTGATTCCGGCCGGGATGATCGACAAGAACACAAAGATCTACATCAACGGGACTGGCCGATTCGAACAAGGCGGCCCCCTGGCGGATACGGGGATCACCGGCCGCAAGATCATCGTGGATACCTACGGCGGAGTCGGGAGCCACGGCGGCGGAAGCTTCTCCGGGAAGGACCCGTCCAAGGTTGACCGCTCGGGGTCCTATATGGCCCGGTACATCGCCAAAAACCTCGTCGCCGCGGGCATTGTCGATAAGCTCGAAGTCCAGATCGCCTACGCCATTGGGATTGCCCAGCCGGTCTCGATCATGGTCGATACGTTCGGGGCGGCTAAAATCGGGGAGGACAAGATCAAAGAACTCGTCCGGGCCCATTTTCCGCTGACGCCTAAAACAATGATCAAGCATCTGGACCTGCTCCGGCCGATCTACAGAAAGACGGCCGCCTTCGGGCATTTCGGCAGGACCGAGCCGGAATTTACCTGGGAGCGGACGGACAAAGCGGAAGTGCTGAGACGGGATGCCGGTCTCTAAGGGATATCAAGAATGGAATACGATGTCAAAGACTTGAAGCTGGCCGAGAAGGGGAAGCTCCGGATGGAGTGGGCGGGGCGGTTCATGCCCGTCCTCAATTCCATCAAGGAAAAATTCGCCAAAGATAAACCGCTCCAGAACATCCGCATCGCGGCGTGCCTTCACGTCACCTCGGAAACGGGGAACCTGATGGAAACCCTGAAGGTGGGGGGCGCCCATGTCCGGCTGACCGCCTCCAACCCGCTTAGCACGCAGGATGACGTGGCCGCGGCCATGGTCAAATATAACAAAATCCCCGTTTTTTCCATCAAGGGCGAAGACAACAAGACCTACTATGACCATATCCATAAAGCACTTGGCCATGCTCCTCAAATCACCATGGATGACGGCGCGGATTTGGTCAGCACCATCCATACAAAAAGAACGGATCTGTTGGAGGATATCATCGGCGGGACCGAGGAGACGACGACAGGGGTCATCCGCCTCAGGAGCATGGCCCGCAACAAAGTTCTCAGATACCCCATCGTGGCCGTCAACGACGCCAATACCAAACATCTTTTCGATAACCGTTACGGGACGGGACAGAGCACGGTCGACGGCATCCTGAGGGCCACCAATGTCCTCCTGGCTGGGCTGAATTTCGTCGTGGCCGGATACGGCTGGTGCGGCCGGGGAGTGGCCATGCGGGCGCGCGGCGCTGGAGCCAAAGTCATCATCACCGAAGTCGATCCGCTGAAAGCTCTAGAAGCCGTCATGGACGGCTATCATGTCATGCCCATGAGCGCGGCGGTCAAGATCGGCGACATCTTTGTCACTCTGACCGGCGATAAGACGATCATCGGCCGGAGCCATTTCCAAAAAATGAAGGACGGCGCGATCGTCGCCAATTCCGGACATTTCAACGTCGAAATCGACATCCCCGCCCTGACGGCCTTGTCCAAGAGCAAAAAGAAAATCCGGGAGTCGGCGGAGGAATTCACCCTCAGGGATGGCCGGAAGATCTATCTCCTGGGCGAAGGGCGTTTGATTAACCTCGCCGCCGCCGAAGGCCACCCGGCCATGGTCATGGACATGAGCTTCGCCAACCAGGCTATGTGCGTGCTCTTTCTAGCTCGGGAGGGGCGGCGGCTCGATATCAAGGTTTATTCCGTCCCCAAAGAGATCGATGAATCCATTGCCCGGATGAAGCTCGAGACGATGGGAGTCCGGATCGACCGGCTGACGGCCGAGCAGAAAAAATATCTGGCGGCTTGGGAAGAGGGGACCTGACCCGGTCCGGCTCAACGGCTATTTCTTCGTCGCCTCTTTGATCCTTTTTAAAACCTCGTTCGCTTTCGTCCTCAAATCCTGGGTCTGAGCGTTGGGCGGGGTTTGGGCCAAACTGGCCAGGATCCGGTCCATGATCTCCTGGGACTTGGCATAATTCTCTTTTTTGAAATAGGCGACACCCAGGTTGTAGCTCACGTTCAACTCGTCCGGCGCCAGCTTCTGGGCCTGCTCGTAGCTTGAGATCGCGTCATCCGGTTTTCCTTGCTCGTCAAAGATCAAGCCCTGAAGATTCCAGGCGATGACCGAGCGGCTGTATTTTTGGAGCGATTTTTTTACATAATCCAGGGCCGTGTCCATGTCTTTTTTCAGGAAATAGAGCTTGGCCAGGTTGTAGCCGGCGTTATAATTTTGGTCTAGGGCGAAGGCCTTTTGGTATTCTTCTTCGGCCTTGTTCAGGCTGCCCAGCTCCTGATAGGCGGTGCCGAGGTTATTGTGGCCCTCGGAAAAGCCGGAATTGATAGCCAGGCATCTCTCGAAGGCCTTGACGGCTTCCGCCGCGTTTTCTTTCATCATGTGGGCCAGCCCTAACAGGTTCAAGGCCAGGGCGTGCCGCGGGTCGAGAATCAGCGTTTGGTTCAGATATTTAAAAGCCTCATCGACCAGTCTGGCCTGCATGCAGACGACGGCCTTTTCGTACTGGTATTGCGGATCCTTTTCCCGTTCTTTGGCCAGGCGTTGCTGGGACGTGGCGCACGAGGCAAGCGCGAGGCCGATGATCAAGACGACGGCCAAAGCTTTGTTTTTCATGGCAGGCTCCTTTTATTCATCCCTGAGAGCCCTGGACATAAGGTCGACCAAGGCCTTTTTTGGTTCTTTATTTTTATACAGGATGAGATAGATCTGTTCGGAAATGGGCATCTCTACGTTTTCCCGCCGGGCGAGCTGGCGGGCCGAAAGCGTCGTCACAATGCCCTCGGCGACCATTCTCATCGAAGCGATGATGGCGGAAAGCGTCTCTCCTTTCCCTAATTCGAAGCCGACATGCCTGTTCCGGCTGAGCGGACCCGTGCAGGTCAAGACCAGGTCGCCCATGCCGGCCAGGCCGGAGAACGTTTCTTTTTTAGCGCCGAGCTTAAGACCGAGACGGCCGATCTCGGACAGGCCCCGCGTCACCAGGGCAGCGCGCGAGTTATACCCGGAGGCCAGCGCATCGGAGATGCCGGCGGCGACGGCAATCACATTTTTTAGAGCGCCGGCCAATTCCACACCGATGATATCGCGGCTTGTATAAACCCGGAGCGAAAGGCTCGAGATAAAATGCTGGACCTTCCTGGCCAAGTCGGGCTCGGCCGAAGCGAGGACGAGTGCGGTGGGATGCCCCTCCGCGACTTCCCTGGAGAAGCTGGGACCGGAAAGAACGGCCAGGTGAGGGTGGGCGAACGGCTTGAAGACGTCGGTCATCACTTCGCTCATCCGCATCAAGGTCTTTTTTTCGATCCCTTTGGTCAGGCTGATCGCGACCTGATCGCGGCTCAAAAAAGGCGCCATGTCGGAATATGTTTTCCGGCAGAATTGAGAGGGAACGGCGACAAATATCAGGTCTGTGGCCGACAAGGCTTCTTCAAGGTCATGATGAAAGGAAACTTCGGGCGGAAAAAAGAAGCCCGGCAGAAAGATCTTGTTCTGGCCTTCTTTGCAGGCGGTCTCGAAGATGTCCGGCTCGCGGATCCAGAGCTTTGTCTTGATTTTCTGGCGGCCGAGGTAAAGGGCAAAAGCCGAGCCCCAGCTGCCGCCGCCGATCACGCTGGCTTTCATGGGTCGAGACGGACCTTCTCGCCGAATTTCCTTTCTTTGCCCCGGACAAGGCGCTTGATATTTTCCAGGTGCCTTATCAGGATAATCAAAAGGATGGGCAAACTCAAGAGGATGAGCTCTGTGGGACCGCGGAGGAGAAAGATGAACAGGGGAAAGAAAATGACGGCCAGGATCGAGCCCAGCGAGACGGTCCGGGTCAAGGCGATGGTGAGGATAAATAGGCCGAGGCTGCAGAGGGAGGGCATGAGGTCCAGGGAGAACATCGCTCCCGCCGCCGTGGCCACCCCTTTGCCCCCTTTAAAGCCGATATAGATGGGAAAGCAGTGCCCCAGGACGGCCAGCCCGGCCGAAACGCCGGCCAGCCGCTCGTCGCCGAAAATTTTCATGGCCAGGAAAGCCGGCAGGAATCCTTTCAAGATATCAATCAAAGCGACCGGCAGGGCATAGGCCCATCCTGCGAGGCGCAGGATGTTGGTGGCCCCGGTCGCGCCGCTGCCAAAAATCCGGACGTCTTTTTTTTCTATCGCCCGGAAAAAAACATATCCCGTGGGAAACGCGCCGATAAAATAGGAGGCCAGGGCAAATAGAATTTTCATGAGAGTTCCGACTGGGCGAGGGCCGTGTATTCGGCGCCCGACGGCCTGAGCTTGCTCTCGAAAAAGGTGATTTTTTCGACGGTCATTTGGCCGAAATCGGTCGTTTTGTTTTTTTCAAGCTCTTCCAGAATCTCTTTCAGGTTTGAAGGAGTCCGGACCCGTCCCAATGTCAGATGGGGATGGAAAGCCCTCTTCTCCCGGGCAAAACCCAGTTTCTCAAGCTCGGATTCAAGCTCCTTCTGCAGGCTCATCAGACCGGGCTGTTCTTCGACCCCCGCCCACAATACGCGGATGTATTTCGGGTTGGCCGGGAAATATCCGGTTCCCTTGACGGCCATTGGAAAGCGGGGATACGTTTTTGAGAGGGAGCCTGTCACGTTCTTGACGGGAGCAGCCTGCGCTTCTTCGATCTCACCGAGGAATTTCAGAGTGAGATGCATGCCTTCCTCTCGGACCCAACTGATGTTTTTCGGACCGAGCTTCTTCAAGCGTCCTAGAAAATCCGAAAGATTTCTCTTGATGACGGGGTCAAGGTCGATGGCGATAAATGTCCTCATAGGAGATGCCTCCGGAGCATGTCCAACGCTTTCTGGGTAGATTGAAATTTGATCTGCTCCCTTTTGCCCGGAAAGACATTCTTGATGATGTCAACGCCGCCTTCCCAGGACAGCGCTGAATAGACAAGCCCGACGGGTTTTTCCGCCGTGCCGCCGGTCGGTCCCGCAATGCCCGTGATCGCCAGGCCAAAGTTTGATCCGGCCTTCTGCCGGACGCCGTCCGCCATAGCCTGGGCGACTTCGGCGCTGACGGCCCCGTGGTTTTGAATCAGCGCCTCCGGGACATTCAGGTCCCGGATTTTGGCTTGGTTGCTGTACGTTATCAAGCCTTCCAGGAAGTATTTCGAGCTGCCCGAGACATTGGTCAATCGATGACTGAGCAGGCCGCCGCTGCAGGATTCGGCCACGGCCAGGGTCTTTCGATGTTCGCCTAAAAGCCCTCCGACGACTTCTTCAAGCTCCTCGCCGGCCGTGGAAAAAACATGGCCTCCCAGCCTCTCCAGAATCCTCTGTCCTAAATCTTCGATTTTTATTGCCGGCAGGCCGGATGCGTCCGGCGCAAAAGCATAGAGCTGAATTTCGATCTGGCCGGGCGAGGCGAGGATCGTCAGACCGAGACCCTGTTCTTTTGGATAGAGGCCGCTAATGCGTGTCTCGACTTCGGATTCCGTGAGTCCTGCGATTTTGATCACGCGGCGCGAGGAGAAGCCTTTCTGGAAGGCGGCCAGCTTAGGCCAGACAAACTCTTCGAACATCGGCTTGAGCTCGGCAGGCGGTCCGGGAAGAAGGGCGATCCGGGTCCGGCCTTCCTCGAGCCACAGCCCGGGCGCCGTGCCGTTTTTGTTTTCCAAGACCTCGGAACCTTGGATGATATAGGCCTGTTTTTTATTCGCGGCCGGTATGGCCAGGGCGCGCCGCCTGAAGCGGGCTTCGATTTTTTTAAAAATGTCAGGGCAGTAGACGAGTTGTCTGCCCAGAGTTTCAGCGAAAACCTCCCGAGTGATATCGTCTGCGGTGGGGCCGAGGCCTCCCATGGCCAGGAGGACATCGGCATGGACGAGGGCATTCTTGATGCAGACAAGAAGGCTCTCGCGGTCGTCGCCGACGACGGTCTTGAAGGAGACTTCCAAACCCAGATCATTCAACCGCTGGGTTAAATAGAGCGAATTCGTGTCCTGGTAAAACGGCGTGAGGAGCTCGGAGCCGACGGCCAGGATTTCGATCTTCATTTTAAAATGAGATAAAGGTGGACCAGGATTCCGGCGTAGGCGCCGGCTAGGATGTCATCTGCCATGATGCCCAAGCCATCCTCGAGGCGCTCCAGCTTGCGGATAGGATAGGGCTTGGCGACGTCAAACAGGCGGAAAAGAAAAAACGAAAGCAGGATGGGGAGCCAGGACGACGGGACCAGAAAAAGGGCAATCATTTGTCCACAGACTTCGTCGATGACGACTTTCCCCGGGTCTTTTTGCCGGAGTTCTCGAGAAAACAGTGTAGAAGAGACCAGCCCGACAAAGAAAACCACCAGCCAGAGGCGGACATAGAGCCCCCACTCCCATTGGACAAGAAAAAATTTATAGAGGAGCGCAGCGATAAGACTGGCAAAGGTCCCCGGAGCGACGGGAAAATATCCAGCGCCGAAGAATGTCGCGAAAACCTTGGAGAGGAATTTCATTGAGCGAATCGCCCGTGTAGATCATATACGTCTGATGAGAGGATTTCAACTTTTTGAAGCGGCGAGGACAATCGGCCGTGAGATTCGGGAGCGTCGACGAAAATACAGCCGTCTACCTCGGGCGCCTGGAACCGGCTGCGGCCGACGAGCAAATGGGAGTCGTGCTGCCAAGCGCCTTCGAGGAGGACGTCGATTGTTTGAGCAACGTACTTTTTCAGATTTTCCGACGAAATGCCCGCTTGGAGGTCGAGGATCCTCTCTTTCCTGTTTTGTTTGACTTTTTCCGGCACGGGATCACCGAGAGAATAGGCCTCTGTCCCTTCCTCCGGGGAATAGGTGAAAACTCCGAGGTGGTCGAACCCGGCCTCTTGGACGAAACGCACGAGCCCCTCGAATTCCTTCTGTCCTTCGCCGGGAAAGCCGACGATCAGGGAGGTCCTGATCGAGATGCCGGGGATTTTAGCCCGGATTTTTTTAAGGAGCTTAAGCGCGCGCCGGCCGTCCATGGCCCTTTTCATTTTTTGGACGAGCGTGGTATCGGAATGCTGGAAGGGAATATCCAGGTAGGGACAGAGTTTCGGGTGTTGCATGACTTCCAGCAAGGCGTCCGTGATCTCCTCCGGATATCCATAGAGAAGCCGGATCCATTCGATCCCCCGAACTTCGATGAGTTTTTGAAGGAGCCGGGATAGGCCTTCTTTGTTGCTGGCGTCTCTTCCGAAGTAGGTCGTATCTTGAGAGATCAGATTGATCTCTTGGACGCCGCGGGCAGCCAGC
>JAPKZH010000352.1 GCA_026393905.1 Candidatus Aminicenantota bacterium | reverse complement strand
GTGATGTCGATCGCGTCCTCCGTCTTCAAGGGACCTTTCTTGATCTTGTCCCTGAGCGTCTCTCCTTCCACGTATTCCATGGCGATGAAAGACCGGCCCTCGGCTTCCCCGACTTCATGAATGACGCAGATATTCGGGTGGGAGAGGGCCGCGGCCGCCTGAGCCTCGATGATGAAACGCTCCTTGAGTTCGAGCGAGTCCATGAGGTGGGGCGGAAGGAATTTCAAAGCGACCAACCGCTTGAGCTTGATGTCTTCGGCCTTGTATACGACGCCCATCCCGCCGTGGCCGATTTCCTCGACGATGAGGTATTTTCCGGCGATGAGTTTGTCTATGGATATGACATGAAGAGGGGTTTCGAGCGTTTTCGTCAGAGAGATGGAGGGCTGTCCCTCCTGCGCGAGCAGGGCAGCGCAGCTGCCGCAGTACCGGGACGTATCGGGATTGTCAACGTGGCACTTAGGACATTTCATGGCCAACTCTCCCTTTTCAGTCAAAATCATATTCCCTGAAATTTCTCATGTCAATGACCACAGGAAAAGGTAATTGAGGAGAGTCCAAGCTCATAAGTCACAAAGTCACCCACCGTCCCCATTTTTTTACACGAGTTCACGCAGGAATGACAGCGCCGGGCGGACGCGGATTCCCTCGCGGGACAGAAAATCCTTCTTGCCCGTGGCGCTTATCTGCAGCGCTTCCACCGCAGGAAATCTTTTTTTCAGATAGCAAAGAGCAGGCGATACCGCCGCGTCGTCCCATTTTACTTCGATGAAACGCAGCGGCTTCCGGTTTTCACAGATAACAAAGTCAACTTCGCGGCCGTCCACGTCACGAAAATACCTGAGATCGAAATCACGGCCATGCACATCCTGCTCGAAGTGCACCCATTTGAGCAAATGCGAGGCCACCAGGTTTTCAAATCTCTTGGGCATATCAGGGACCTGGCTCCAGTCATAATGGTAATGCTTGGCTTCCTTTTTCACGGCCCGGATAGCGGGAGCGCCGAAGGGAGCGAGGCGGAAAAGGAAATAAAGCCGCTCCAAAACCAGCAGCCAGCGGCTCACAGTCTTGTGACTCACCTGGAGGTCCTCGCGCAGGGCGTTTATGGAAAGAGGCGAACCGACCAGATCGGGCAACCTTAGGGTCAGTAGCTCCAGATTGCCGAGATCGAGAATATGTTCCAAGGAGGTGACCTCCTCACGGACCACGCGACTGCGGTACGATCGCGCCCAGCGGCGGGCCGCTGTCTGCGAGCCAGACAGATATGGTTCCGGAAAGCCGCCCAGGGTCAGCAGGTCTAGCAATTCCTGCGGCCGCTGCAACTTGAGTTCGGCCGCAGAAAACGGATGCAGGCGCAGAAAATAGTAGCGGCCTTGTAGCGAATCGCCGCCGAAACGGTAAATATCAAGGCGGGCGCTGCCGACGACCAGGATATGCAACTTCCGTTCCGGCTGGTCCACCAGCCCTTTCAGATAATTGCGCCAGGAACGGTATTTGTGGATCTCGTCAAGGATGAGACCTCCCGAAGCCGGCAATTCCCGGCGTAGGATGGTTTCACGGTGTTCGGGCACATCCCAGTTGAGATAGAGACCGTCGCCGCCGATGATCTGCCGCGCCATCGTGGTCTTGCCGACCTGGCGGGGCCCGGCCACAAAAACCATTTTCCGGCGCAAGTCAGCGCGCACATGTTTGGCCAGGTAACGTATTTTCATGAGTCATAAATTACTACTTTTTTAACCAGCTGTCAAATTTACTCGCGAGTTTTTTTGCCAGCCGGTAAAATATAGAGCGTTTCATCTGGATTTTTCAGTACTCTTTTTTCCTAAAATTACCCTCTGTCCCAAATTTGGCCAGGCTATAGACTGGAACCAGGCCGCTTGATCCTGGTCCGAACCGGAACTCATTCAGCCTTGGACAAGTGAGAGGAGGGATTTTAGCGTTCGAAGCGCTGATTCGTCACGCTGCAAAAAAAGGAAAGCCCTATCCCCTGTTTGCAGTTTCGTTTCCACGAATGGGTCAACCGGTCTCTTTCTTGAGCTCGTTCCACAGCATCATGACCCTGCAGCCCCCGAAAGCCGTGGCGAGCGCCGCGGCTTCCTCTAGCTCTGCATCGCCGATACCCATGTCCCGGGCTTTTTTGATATGGATCTTCGAACAGGGCACGCAGTTGACCGCCAGCCCAAGGGCTACGGCGATCAACTCCTTGGTCACGACGTCAAGAGCGCCGGGTTTCAACACCGTGCCCATGAAATTCTGGAACATGTCAAGGGCCTGGTCCGGAGTTCCGGAGCCCTCGGCACAACATTCTTCCGGGTGAGTGCTGTCGAATTCAGTCATCGCTGCCTCCCTAATGGGTTTAGGTTCTTCATCCTCTTCCGGTTCTTGACCGTGTCTTGACGGCCTTTCCCTATGCCAGTCGTTATCGGTTGGGCTTTTCTCAACGCGTATTTTTCCCTTTGAGGAGCCGATAATCCTGCCGACCACCGCTGCCTGATGCACGCCCGCTCTTTTCATTTCTTCGAGCGCCCCGCCGGCTTTTTCCTGCGGAAAGGCAATGAGCAGGCCGCCGGAAGTCTGGGCATCGTACAGAATCGCCTTTGTTTCCTCGGAGATATCGCCGGCAAATTCGGTCAGCGGCGCGCTGTAATCGGCATTGCGCTCGTTGGCCCCCGAGTACATGCCCTGGCGGACGTAGTCCGGCACGCCGGGAAAAAGCGGCAGCCGGTCGCACCATATTTCCGCGGTGACCTTGCTTTCAATGACCATCTGGGCAAGGTGCCCCAGCAGGCCGAATCCGGTCACATCGGTGCAGGCGGTCGCTCCGTGCTTGACCATGATCTCGGCAGCCCTCCGGTTGAGCGCGGTCATCGATTGCCCCATGGCATCGATCGCTTCCTGTGAGGCGCGGCCGATCTGCGCGGCCAGCGAGACGATGCCGGTACCCAGCGGCTTGGTCAGGATGAGAACGTCGCCGGGTTTCGCGCCGGCATTGGTGATGATTTCCGAGGCGCCGATAACCCCGGTGACGGCGAAGCCGAACTTGACCTCCTCGTCATTGATGCTGTGGCCGCCCAGCAGGATGGTGTCTGCTTCGGCCAGCACGTCCATGCCTCCGCGGATGATTTCGGCCATGACCTCGTGGGGGAGCCGTTCGATAGGGAACCCGATGATCGAAAGCGCCGTGACGGGCCGTCCGCCCATGGCATACACGTCGCTGAGCGAGTTGCAGGCGGCAATCCGGCCGAACGTGTAGGGGTCGTCCACGCCTGGCGTAAAGACATCCACTGTCTGGACGATCGTAATGTCCGGCGTGAGCTCGAAAACGCCGGCGTCATCCGCCGTCGCCGTACCCACGATCAGCCGGGGATCGTTCACGGCCGGCAATTTTTTCAACACCTCGTGCAGGTCTTTCTGGCTCACCTTGCTCGCGCACCCTGCATGCCTGACATATTCGGTCAGACGGACCTTTTTTCCCGGCTCATCGAGCGGCACCCGCTCGCCCGCGCAGGTGCAGACGTTCTTTTCCTTGAACAGGGCGCACGGGCATGGTTGGCGCGGATCACAGACGCAATGACCGAGCTTGATGGATCGGCCCATGACCCGTTTGCGTTTTTCTCTGGGATCGATGGGACTGCTCCTTTCCCGAGTTTCGTCTTAAGTCTTACGGGTTTATTCTACCATATCTCGCCTGGCGAGTATTGCCGCTCCAAGGGCACCCGTGATCTGAGGACACTGTGGTATAAGTATTTCCCGGATGGCGGACTCCTGTTTCAGGGCTTGGACATTCCCCGGATTCAGCGCCACGCCGCCCGTGAACACCACGTCTTCTTCGAGACTGAACTTCCCGGCCATGCCCAGGGTCCTGCGGGCGATCGAGCGAAAAACGCCGCGAAGGATCACCTCCCGGACCTGGCCGATTCTCTCTCCCGAAAAAACTATCCCTAGAAAAAGAATTATCTCCTGCCATTCCTCCCGCGCACTCCATCTAAGCGGCCGGCGCGCAGAGAGCAGACTGTTCCGCCCGCATCTCTCTTGACCTCTGCCGCCTCCTCATATATAAAGAGGGAGAGGCCTGATCGAAGGACAAAACATGACCAAACGCAACAAGGAAATTTTAGCCCTTATATCCGTTCTGATCGTTCTGGCGGTCGCCGCCTATATATTTCTGACGGAAAAACCCGCGGAAAGGACCGACTCCACGACCGCTGAAAAAACGCGGCCGGCTGTTCCCGGGCCTAAGGAAATCACGATCCGCAACGTCACCAAAGAAGCCATCCCGTACTCTCTCAAGCCGAACGGCTCGACGGCTGAGCCCGTGGAGAAAAGCCTGGCCGTCGGCGCCGTCGTCCGCATTCCGGCCACCCAAACCATGGTGATCACGTACAAGAAATGGGGACGCGATGTGACCTATTCCCTGTCTCCCGGAAGGCCGTATTCCTTCCGCAGCGACAGCGACGACAATATCGATATCTGGCTGGGCTCGCATGGGCTCGAAGACGCCGAAGACCTGGCGCCGTTCGTGCCTACGCCGATGGAAGTCGTGGAGAAGATGCTCGAGCTGGCCAAGGTGACCAAGAACGACGTCGTCTATGACATCGGCTGCGGCGACGGCCGGATCGTGATATCCGCGGCGGAAAAATACGGTGCCCGCGGCGTCGGCATCGATATCGATCCCGCCCGGATCCAGGAATCCAAGGAAAACGCCAAAAAAGCCGGGGTCGAAAAGCTCGTCAAATTCCGCCTCGAGGATGCGACGAAGACCGACATCTCCCAGGCTACCGTGGTGACCATCTACCTCCTCCCCGAATCCAACGAACTCCTCCGGCCGAAATTCGAGAAAGAGCTGAAGCCGGGAACGCCCGTTGTCTCGCACAACTACATCATCCCCGGATGGGAAGACAAAGAAGCCGGGTTTCTCTCGATCAAAGACCAGGACGGCACGGAGCACAGCATCTTTCTGTACCGGCGCTGATAGCGCGCAGCCGGACCATCTAAGACTTTTTCCTGAAATTTAATGTTAACGCGATAAAAAATGTTACATCGTCGTTGCGAGCCGTTCTTGCGGCGTGGCAATCTCATCGAGAAAAAGGTGAGATCGCCACGTCGCTTCGCTCCTCGCGATGACATTCTATTTAATGCGTCTACAATAATAAAGACATTGCCCCCTCTCCCCCATTGGCTAAAGCGGAATGAGCAGCGTCCTTTTAATTCCCCCTTCATTCTCAAAGCAAGGCGGCCAACGGATATCAAGTATTAAAATCTTTTCTTCAAGCTTAATCTTTCTTAGCTTGAGGAGGAGGCTGGCGGAGATTTCTTTTACTGTTTTTTAGGCAAGCGCTGGATGCTTGTACCCGCGATTTCAAACGAGCCGCCTGGATAATCGACTTTCTTAGGCGCGGGATTCATGTTTAAGGCCAGGATGCCGTCGGCCGTCTCGACAAGAAACACTCCCGGCACCGCGAGATTCAGGCTGAGCGGTATTTTTCTCAACACGCCTTCGCCGATGCAGTCCTGAATGCCGTCCTTCAAAAAGCGCATAGGCAGGTTGTGGGCGACCATCCAACTCTCCTCCTCCGGCTTCAGGTCCATGGGGCCGAAATAGGCAAAGACCCGGCCTTTGCCCAAGCGGCGCATCCAGGCGACCTTGCCCTTGGCGGCATAGCGCATGGAGAGAAGCGGTTCCGTATCCGCGGATAGCGCGGTGAACGCCCGCGTGACAAAAACAGATTGAAGCGAAGCAATCGAGGGGAGACGCTTCGCCGCGTCGACGGCCAATTCCGTGATGCCTTGGATTTCATCCGAACCCGCCGTCAGTCCGACCAGGCGGTCAAAGGCCCGCAGGTCGCCGTCCCAATCCGACGGCCGGCAGCTGAGGGCAAAGAGAACGCCGCCGTTTTCGACCCAGGCTTGAATCGCGGCCAGGGTCCGGCTCTCCAGGATGCTCACTCCGGCCAAGACCAGGACCGCCTTTCCTTCAAGGGCTCCTTCCTGGACGAGACGATCGTCAAGAAAATCGTAATCGACGAAGCGGCGGATATCGGCGGCCAGGTCGCCGAACGCTTCCCGCTCTCGAACCGCCTCTCTGGTAGACGGAGTCGAAAAAAACAAGCCGACGTCTATCACGGGCGTCGTCGTCTTCTGCAATTCCCGATAAGAGACGTGGTGACGGCCGCCTTCCCCGATCAAGGGCTTTCCTTCTTTGAGGCCGATCAATTCAGGCGTATGATACAAAAACAACTGCCGCGCGCCGGACGCGACGGCATTGAACAGCCGTCCCAGCATTCCCACCGGAGTCACAGCCGAGGCGGGCTCATGCCCGAAATAGGCCCCATAGAACCGGCAGGCCGACCCGACCAGCCGCGTCAGGCGGACATTGTGCGGGAACGAGCTGGATTC
>JAPKZH010000666.1 GCA_026393905.1 Candidatus Aminicenantota bacterium | reverse complement strand
GTCCGCTCCTGACTTTCTTAGCTTTATCTTAATAAAATGCAGGATTGGGGTCAAACCTACTCATTACGCATCGTCCCCGAGCGAATCTCGCGTAACGAGTAGGTTTGACCCCAATCAACAAAAACGGGGAGAGGTACTTTTCAACGCCTTTGGCGAAAAAGTACGTCTCCCCGTTTTTAAGGAGAATTTTTCGAAAAAAAAAGGGGAGACACGTGCCAAGGGTACATGTCCCCCTGAAAATTGTCATCGCCAGGCGCTTTGCGCTATGGCAAGCTCCGTTGTTTGCAGGATTGAGCTTTCTGTCGTGCCGCTTTCGCCCGTAATTAAAAATGGTACCCTAGGCCGATGGAGAATCCCACTGTCGTCTGCTGGTATTTTTCCGAAAACGAGCCGATAGACGGATAGGCAATCGTCTTGGTGAAATCCTGATAATTCACCAAGAATCCGCCGAGATCGATGTCCAGCTTTTCGCCCAAGCGAATTCGCCCGCCCGCGCCGTAAGCGTGGCTGGAAAGCTCGAAGCTGGAGTCCTCTTGATAATCCGCGCTGAGCCCGTACTTCGTGCGCAGGTAGCCGGCGCTCACGGTAATAGATTTTGTCACATCATACTCAAGGCTGAATGCCAGGTCATAGCTGTTGGAATCGACCAACTGCTCCCGCCCTTGCCAGTATGCGCCTTTATCGAAGGTCAGGTTGTAGGAGAAGGAGGCGCGTAGCTGCGGCATCAAGGCGTATTCAACTCCAATAGCGAAGATGGCGGGAATATCGTTGTGGCTGATGACGCCGTCGGGAAACATCCCAGTGTCGTCCTTGGTCGTTTTGTTTTTTACTTCCAAGTTGGTATTGAATTCAAATCTGGCGCTGATGTTCAATTCCTTAAGCGGACGCACGTTCAGGCTGAATATTTGCGTGAGAGCCGTGCCCGTCTGTTTCGCATCGACGGCTTTATCTCCGGTCGAGACGGCCAAAGAGAGATAGTACAAATTATTGGGGTGGCCAGGGGGGTATAAAGCGGCGAGGGTGTTGAACACCGTAGGCGCAGCAAGCATTTGGCCGGTCCAACCCAAGGCGGGATAAGTCGGATTGATCTGGATGCTCTTGATATGGCCTTCATAGCCATTGGCGGCATAGATGTAGCGGAGCCCGTAGGCCGCGGAAAAAAAGTCGCTGAAGGCATACGAGGCATTCACCTGAAAACCGAAGTAAATAGAACTTCCCTTGAAGTAGATATCCGCCGAATACTTTGTTGTCGGCATTCCACTGGAAAGCAGCGCCGGTATCGAGGCAATCTGAGTCTCGAACGACGGCAGGCCCGTACCATAGTCGGCGGATCCACCCCCGGCGTTGGGACCGAACCCGAACGACAGGGCCAGGGGCCCTTTTTTATAGACGGCGTAGAAGTTCGGATAGAAAGGTACGTTCACTTTGCCGATATACTTGGAGTCGTTCAGGAAAATAAATTGGTTGACCACCGTTTTTTCCTGCATGATCGTCTGGTTGTAAAGCGCGATGTGGAAGCCGTCCTTGAGCTGCGTCAAACCCGCCGGATTGTAATAAACGGCGTCGAGGTCGGTCGAAGCGTTACGTGACAGAAGACGGAGATACTGCGCGCTCTGGTTAAAGTTCGTCACGATCGCCGCCGAGGCCATCGAGGCGCAACAGAGAACCAGAACGCCGATGATAAGATGTTTTTTCATTTGCCCTCCTTCATTTTTGTTTGATTTTGTCTCGCTGTTATTTCTATGTGCCCGAAACTATACAAATATTCCAGCCTTTTTTCAAGTATTTTGTTTTGGGGCTATTTTACTGTCTTTCTGGGTGGGGTCAAAGCTACTTTTTACGCATAGGGCGAAATTCTCTCGGGGAAGATGCCTAACAAGATTGGGGTTAAAGCTACTTTTTACGCTTCTACCCCCGAGAAAATCGTGCATAAAAAGTAGCTTTGACCCCGAAAATGAGCCCTTAAAAAGTGCCGGTCCGCGTTTTTATATGTCCCCGTTTTTGTGCCCTGGCCCCCTGGCAATCTCATCCTAGCCGGGTCCGGATCCGCCCGCGTCCGCGGCCGTTTTGAGATCCGCCCCTAGGTTTAAGCGTCTTTATTATTAGAATCGCTTTTAGATTGCGCTAGTTATATTTGACAAATTGTACAATAAACTGTACATTTATTCAGGAGGCAGACAATGGACAAGGTTATTGGGATCGCCGAGCTCAGGAAATCCATGGCATCCGTTATCAGGGAGGTCCATGAAAAGGGCTCCCACTACATCATCATCCAGCGGTCAAAAGCGAAGGCCGTGCTCTTGAGCCCTGAAGAAGTCGAAACCCTGGAGGTCATGGCAGACAAGGAGTTGCTGGAAGATATTAAGCAGGCCAAGCAAGACTTTCTTCATAACAGATTTTCCACTTATGAAGATTTTTTTGATGAAAAATTGCCGGAGAAGCCGGCTAAACGGGAGAGATCGAAAAAGCCCCTGTCCGAATAGACAGGGATCCTTTGTATCTCATGAGACTCCTCCTCAGCCGGACTTTTAAGAAAAGTTATGAAAAGCTTCCCAAGGACATTCAACAGAAAATAAAAGAAGGGCTCAGAAAAATCTACTCAAATCCCCAATCCGGCAAAAAGCTCCTTGGCGACCTGACAGGGGAGTTCTCATTTAGAATCGGCCGATGCCGGATCATCTACTTTATAGACAAGGATGGCGATATCTGGGTGGAAACCATCCGCCACCGCAAAGACGTCTATCGAATTCGGTGACACACACCGAATTGCCGCAGAATTGGGGTCAAACCTACTCATTACGCATTAGGCGAAATTCTCTCGGGGAAGATGCGTAACGAGTAGGTTTGACCCCGAAAAGTTCTCTTACTCTGCGCAAACAATCCGCCCCACTCTTGACATGCCCCTAACCCCGTGTTATCCTCCTCGTCACAGCGCCCAGGGGTGCGCTCTCCATGGATAAATTCCTCCCTCTCAAGCTTAAAAAAGCCCGTGAACGGACCGGCCTGTCTCAAGGCGCCTTCGCCCGGGCCCTCAAGCTCTCCTCCGAATACATCTCGCTCCTCGAAGCGGGCAAGCGCACGCCGTCCTTCGCCACCCTCCAGAAAATCGCCGCCTTCCTCAACCGAGACATCGCCTTCTTCTTCCATGAGCGCGACTCCGCCCCGCCCGACGCCTTCACCCTCCTCTTCCGCGCCGAGTCCGTCGACGACCGCGCCCGCGTCGAACTCCAGAAGTTCCGCCGCTACTGCGACGACTATCTCCGCCTCGAAACGATCACCAACCGCCGCCTCGAGCTCGCCCCGCTCTACGCCCCGAACATCTCCGCTGAGCGCATGGCCGACGAAGAGCGCCGCCGCCTCGGCCTCGGCTCCGAGCCCGTCCGCGACATCTTCGCCCTCGTCGAAGCGAACGGCTGCCGCATCCTGCGCATGCCTCTCCCCGAGGACTCCAAGGTCTCGGGCGCCTTCATCTACCTCGAGCAGAAGGAGGCCGCCTTCGCCCTCGTCAACTCCGCCCAGCCGGCCGGCCGCCAGGCGTTCAGCGCCGCCCACGAATACTGCCATTATCTCAAGGACCGCACCGAGGGCCCGGTCATCGAGAGCCCCGATGTCTTCATCGACGAATACGCCTCGCTCTACCACCCGCGCGAGCCGTACGCCCAGACGTTCGCCGCGCGCTTCCTGATGCCTCCCGCCAAGGTCAAGGAGATCATCGAGAAAGACCTGCGTGTCTTTTCCCCCCAGCGCGTGACCTACGACCAAGTGCTCTACCTGAAGCGCTATTTCGGCGTCAGCACGCTGGCCATGCTGCGAACGCTCCGGAACATGGGATATATCGGGCGAACCCAGCTTGACGATTACGCCAAGGCCGATCCGGAGAAGCGCGAGAAAGATGTTTTCGGCAGCGCGACCGGAGGCAACGGGGAGAAGGGGAAGACGGGAGGCGGGGGAGTGGCGGCCGCCGTGGCCAAAGGAATACCGGGCCTCGAGGCGCTCGGCCGCCCGGCCGCGCTGTTTTTGAAAATTCGCCACCACGCCATCCCGTCGGACCGATACAAGCTTCTCCAGCAGGAAGCCGCAAAAAAAAGAAAAAGACAATAATGGGGACAGGACAGAATTCGGGAAAAGGACAGAATTTTGGGACATGTTCCGGATTCTCTGGAATTCGATCCGTGTCCCAGAATTCCGGCGAAAAAGTACCTGTCCCTATTTTAAGAATGCGAGGAGCGAAGCGACGTGGCGATCCGACTGGACCTGTCTTTGCGAGGCACGTAGTGCCGTGGCAATCTTCGCTTAGGTCTCTCGCGATAAAAGCGGAGATTCCTCGCTTCGCTCGGAATGACCCTGCGGGTCGGATTGCCACGCCGCGACGAGGGCGGCTTGCAATGACCATGGAACAATTATTATTATGTTTACACTAATATAGAGAGGTCAGCATGAAAAAATTTATTAAAATTCTCAACATTCTCCTGATCATCGGCTCCGTCGCCATCGGCTCCGTCGCGATCACCGGCCAAATCGCCTGTAAGGGCAAAGGCAGCGCGAGTTCCGGATATGATTGGGTCACGATCGACAAAAGTTATAACCCGCAAAACACGATCGAAGAATTCCTCAGGGACGATGCCGCCGCCAAAGGTTACCTCCCCGTTTACATCAAAAACTATGGCAAAAACAAAAAGATCCTCCGCCAATTCAAGGGGAAGCGCTTTGCCCAAACCAACAACGAAACCGTGCTCGAGATGCAATTCAAGGGCATGGAAGACTGGATGATCATCGACCTAAAGTACAAGAACGAGAAGGAACAGGAAGTCAAGCGCACCCTGCTCTATATAAATGTCCGCGGCAAATGGATGCTCGGCGACTCCGGCACCCTTCTGGAATGAAAATTTAATGATTCAGTCTGATAATAACTATGTCTTTATAGATAAGCCAAAATCTCAATTTATCGATTAAAATATTCATCTTTACTCAGGAAATTCATGCCAGATATTGTTTTTATAAATAACTTAAGGGGGAAGCTAGAATTGATATAAAAAAAAGAGGCATTACCGCGGGACGGAACCCTTTGGATAGCCTCCTATCGTGATTCATATATAAGATAACGCATAAATTGAGTATTGTCGAGAAAAGAAATTAGAAAAATGGATATCGCTCCGCTAGCGGATGTAGGGAATTCCTTTCTCGGCCAGGAGCTTGTTTAAAGCCGGAACGTCCTTATCCGCGATCTCCTTCATCTTGGCCAGCAGGGGCTCGAGGAATACGCGCAAGTCGTTGAGCTGGTCGATCGCCGTCTGCGTCGGCGCGCCCATGCCGCCGAATCCGCTCGTGATGCCCATCACCAGCTCGGCCGCAGTCCCGCCGCGGAACGCGACCAGGATCGGCTTGCGGTATCCCGTCTGGCCGGGCGGGCTGACGAAGTAGACGGCCTTGATCGCGTCGATCTTGTTCTTGACGGCTTTGACCTGGGCTTGGACGCCTGCGTCGACGGCCTTCATTCCCCCGACGGTCGAATTCAGTTCATCGACCTGTTTGCCCAGGGCTTCGAGCGACTGAAGAAGCCCGCGCCCCTTCTGCGACAGGTCTTGAGCTTCGCGCAAGTATTTCTGGGCGAGCCTGCGGTCTTCGATCGAGATGCCCTGGAGCTCATCTTCCTTAACAATAATCTTGGTTTCGTATTTTTTCCCGTTCACGTCGAGGACGGCTTTGTACTCGCCGGGCAAGGCCCATGGGCCGCCACCGCCAAAGCCCCCACCTCCGCCGAAGCCGCCGCGCTGTCCGCCGCCTCCCATGCCGCCGCCCGCCGCACCTCCACCTCCTCCTGCTCCTCGCTGACCCCCTCCCATAGCGCCGCCTCCCATCATCCCGGCCATCGCGCCCATGGGCATCGGCGCGGCCCCCGCCCCCGCTCCCTCGCGCAGGTTCCAATAGACTCGATTGATCCCCGCCTCCTTGGTGGCAGACGGAGCGGCGATCTCCTTGCCCGCGGCATCGACGATGGCCAGTCGGACCTTGCCGTCCTTAGCCGCCGCGGGATTGAGGTAATAGCTTATCGCGGCCCCGAAGGGCGAGTTCTGACCGGTGAATTCGGCGGTCCCTTCCGCCACTCCGCGGGGCGAAAAAAGGAGCGCCGGCTTGACTTCCATTAGCGCCGCCTCGGCCTTAGCCGTTTCGGCGTTCAGCTTCTCCCAGGGCCTGATGTCGTCGATGATCCAGACGCCGCGG
>JAPKZH010000053.1 GCA_026393905.1 Candidatus Aminicenantota bacterium | reverse complement strand
GGAGGTAAGCAGCTCGAAGACAGTTTTGCCTTGGCTTATTTAAAAAGCGGAAACCTGGATAAATCTATAGAAAAATACCAGGAGTTTCTCCGGGCCAGTGTCCTGGGAGGGGAAGGACAGGAGCTGTGGGTTCTCGCCCATTATCAGCTTGGCAAGCTCTATGAACGGAAAGGTGAATCGGCCCAAGCGGCCAAATATTACGAGCGTTTTCTCGAGATTTGGAAAGACGCCGATCCCGGTTTTCGCGAGGTTGAGGATGCTCGGACGAGGCTGACGGTCCTAAAGAAGGGCTAGTTATTTTGCCTAGGAAAGACCAGAGCAAGCCAGAAGGCTTATCGTTTAGCTTCTTGATAAAAAACAAAGCAAAAGCGCAGTCCACAAGAACAATCGCGATCCGCAGCCATTTTTTGATTAACTAATATCAACGCAATAATTAAAATGACATCCCCGTTCGGGCGGCGCTTAGGCCGTCCGCAGCCCCCGGGCCCCGGGGAACCAGTCCCGTCGGACACTCTTGGAAGGAAACCCTTTTTTAGGGTTTCCTTCCAACGCTCGCTTCGCTCCCTGCCATCCTTCCAAGGAGCATCTAGCGATGTATTCATGGGAGGATGCTCCTTGGAGGGGTGGCAGGGCCGGCGGGTATTCCCGCCGCCCGTTGGAGGGGGACCCTGGAAAAGGGTCCTCCTCCAAGAGTGTCCGGGGCCCCCCTCCGCTACGGGGGCTTGAGGACGGCCTAGGCGCCGCCCATACATTGTCACTTTATTTATTACGTTTGTATTAGTTCAAACGATTGACTCATTCCTCTATCGGTGCTATTCTTTGGCCAGGTAGATCTGAAGGGAGAGGGCCATGAAATGTGTCAAATGTTTGACAGATAATCCTGATGCGTCCCGCTTCTGTGCGAGCTGCGGGACCGAGCTTTTTCCTTCCGGGGATATCAACGCCGCAAAAACGATGACCAGGCCTTCCGGCCGAAAAGCGTTCGTCAAAGGAACGATCCTGGCCGGGAAGTACACGATATTGGCCGAACTGGGACGAGGCGGCATGGGCGAAGTCTACCTTGCCGAGGACGCCACATTGGATCGCAAGGTCGCCATTAAGTTCTTGCCCGAAGAGATGTATCAGGATCCGACGGCCCGCAGCCGTTTTATCCGTGAGGCCAAGTCCGCCGCGGCTTTGGATCATCCCTATATATGCAGCATCCATGAGGTCGGAGAAACGGAAAACAGGCTTTTTTTCGCTATGGAATACGTGCCGGGAAAAACACTGCGCGACAGGATCTCAGAGGGGCCGCTGCCTCTCAAACAAGCGCTTCCTATCGCCGAGGAAATTGCCGAGGCCCTTCAAGTTGCCCATGAAAAGGGGATGATTCACAGGGATATTAAACCGGCGAATATCATGTTGATGGAAAAGGGCCATGCCAAAGTGATGGACTTCGGTCTGGCCAAACAGGTGATGAGCGCCGATAAAGACCGAGCGCTGGCCGATATGTCGGTGACGCTCACGGACGAAGGCATGGCGCCCGGGACGCCTGCCTACATGTCGCCGGAACAATTGCAGGGCAAGGCCCTCGATCAGCGGTCGGATATTTTCTCTTTCGGCATAGTGCTCTATGAGATGCTGAGCGGAGTCCATCCTTTTAAAAAGAAGACTGGACTGACCACCGTCAGCGCCATTTTGAGCGAAGATCCACGGCCCATCGCCGAGCTCATCCAAAGCGTGCCCGATCCGCTCCAACAGTTCATCAGCAAGCTGCTGGCCAAAGATCCCGGTCAGCGCTATCAGTCCATGAAGGACGTCTATGCGGACTTGAGGAAAATGCATGCGGATTTAGCGCCCGCTCCAAAAATATTGCAATTTCTTAAGCCCGTCCGGTTGGCCCTGACCGCGGTTGTTGTTGTCCTGGCCGTGGTTGCCGCCGCCTGGCTGGTCAAAGTCCTTTTTTTCAAGACTCCGGCCAAAGCCCTGGCTTTTCAAGAACGCGACTGGATTCTCATCACGGACTTCGATAACCAGACGGGCGAACAGGTCTTCGACGGCTCGCTGGCGACGGCTTTAACGGTCGGGATCCAGCAATCTCAGTATGTCAATGTTTTTCCTCCCAGCCGCATCCAGGAAACGTTGAGACGGATGCGCCGCACAGACGTGAAGAGAGTGGACGAGACGATCGGCCGAGAGATCGCCCTCCGGGAGGGGATCAAGGGTTTGCTGGCCTGCGGCATCAGCAAGGTCGGCGAGAACTATTCGTTGACGGCGAGGATTGTCGATCCGGATAAACAGACCGCGGTTTTCTCGGATTCATCCCGAGCCAAGAACAAAGAGGAAGTCTTAGGGAGTTTGGACGAGCTAGCCAGAAAAGTACGCCGGGCGCTCGGCGAATCCTTGACCAAAATTTCCGAGCAGAGAATGACTCTCTTCAGTGCCACGACCTCTTCTTTAGAGGCCTTGAACTACTATACGAGATCTCGAGCCGCCGCCGGAGATACGGAATTTCAGCTTCTCAAACAGGCTCTTGAGTTGGATCCTGATTTTGCCCTGGCCCATGCGGAAATGGGCTTGAAATTTTATCTTGTCGGGAACCGCGTGGAAGGGGAAAAGCACTTCCAAAAAGCTCTCAGCCTGCTGGACCGCCTGACGACGAGGGAAAAACTCTGGATTCAAGCCGTTGTCGAGGACTGGCGAGGAAATCGTGAGCAGGGAATCCAGAACTACAAAGCCTACCTGGCTCAATATCCGGATGATATCTCGGCCTGGTATCGGTTGGGATATGCTTATCTGGTTACAGAAAAGTCTGCCTTGGGCGTCGAAGCTTTTGAAAAGGTGATCGAGCTCGACAAGGCCAATATAGGGGGTTATATCAATTTGGCCTCCTGTTATAACCTGCTAAAAAATAACGAAGAAGCCCTGGCCAATTACCAAAAAGCTTTTAGCTTGAATCCGGCCGAAGCCTTGGGTTCCTATGTCAATAATGAATACGGATTCTTATTGGTGAGAACGGGGAAAATCGAGGAAGCTCGGAAGAACTTTGAAAGCATGATTGCTCAGCCCGATAATAGTAAAAAGGCCAGGGGCTACCGCTCGCTCGGTCTTCTCCAAATGTATCAAGGTCAGTATTCGGCTGCCCAAGACAGCTTGAAGGAAGCCGTGACCCTGAACAAAGCCTTTAAATATAAGCTCAGCGAATTGCGCGATCATCTCCATTTAGCCATCAATTTCAGAAGAAAAGGACAAAACGAAGCTTTTGAGAAAGAAATGGCGGCGGTTAACATGATCCAAAGGGAAATCAAAATAGAGCCTACTTTCTTATTAAAAATCGGAAAAATCTACGCCCGATTGAACAGGATTCGAGAAGCCGATCGGCTGCTCGAAAGCATAAAATCTCTGATCGGCGATGTCCTGGCCGCATCCGGCGTGAGCCGCAGCAATCAGACTGACCAGGCATCCTTTTACATGCTCAAGGGCGAGATCGCTTTGGCTCAACAGCAGTTTGAGGAAGCGATCAATTCTTTTGGAATGGCCGCCAACCTGAGAGGGATGATGCTCGAAGACGGTCTTGCCCTCGCTTATTTTAAAAGCGGGAACCTGGACAAGTCGATCGAAAAATACCTGGAATTCCTCAAGACCGATGTCCTGGGCTATGAAGGACAGGATCTCTGGATTTTTGCCCATTATCAACTCGGCCGGCTCTATGAACTGAAAGGCGAGTCGGCCGAAGCCGTGAAATACTACGAGCGTTTTCTCGATATTTGGAAAGAGGCCGACCCCGGTTTTCCCGAGGTTGAGGATGCCAAAAAGAGGCTGGCGAATCTGAAGAGCCAGTGATTTTTTTTTATCCAGTCACCTCCGACAGAATCCATTCTCCGATTGCCACTTCCTATCAGGCTTGAGTGCGGATTGGATTTTGCGCAGCCGCGTTACGGGATGCTTAAAGCGATGGCAAGAGAATATGATAAAGAGAGAGCTTGATCCCTGGGCGGATTTGGAAGAGGCTGGCTATTGACAGGGATTCGGCGCTTACGATAAAGTCATTTCGCTATGTCGATTCAATCAGCCCCGAATTTATTCTCCAATCCCCGCGTCCTGGATCGTGAAACTCCCGGATCAGGCAAGGCGGCCTCATGATCTTCGAGGCCGGCCAAACGATCGCCCATTACCGTCTTCTCGAGAAACTCGGCGAGGGCGGCATGGGGGTTGTCTGGAAAGCCCGAGACCTCAAGCTCGACCGGGACATCGCCATCAAGTTTTTGCCGGAAGGTTTCGCTGAGGATCCGGAACGGCGGGCTTTCTTCGAACGCGAAGCCAAGGCCGTCGCCGCCCTCAACCATCCCAATATCCTAACGATCTATTCGATCGCGGAAGCCGAGGATGTCCACTTCTTTACCATGGAACTCGTGGAAGGAGAGGCGCTTTCGAAACTCGTCACTCCCGGCGGCGTCTCTCTCGACCGCTTTCTCAAGATCGCGATCCCGCTGGTCGACGCGGTCGCCGCCGCCCACGCCCGGGGGATCATCCACCGCGACCTGAAGCCCGGCAACGTCATGATCGACCGCGCCGGAAACATAAAGGTCCTCGACTTCGGCCTGGCTCGGATTCTCAACCCGATCCCTTCGCCTGCGGATGGGGCGGTCACCAAGACGGTAACGCTCGAGACGAGCATCTCCG
>JAPKZH010000665.1 GCA_026393905.1 Candidatus Aminicenantota bacterium | reverse complement strand
AGGCATCAAAAGAGATCCCGGCGATGCCCACGGAAACCATCATCGCTCCGAAAAAAGAGCTCACGACCGGCGCCACGTTCGCCGGCCGCTACCAGGTCATTGAGGAGCTGGGCAAAGGCGGCATGGGCACGGTCTACAAAGTCTTTGATAATGAAATCAAAGAGAAGATCGCCCTGAAGCTCCTGAAACCCGAAGTCGCCGCGGACGAGGACACCGTCGAGCGGTTCCGCAATGAAATGAAGCTGGCCCGGAAAATCGGCCATAAATATGTCTGCCGGATGTATGACTTGGGCAAGGCCGAGGGGACCTATTTCATCACCATGGAATACGTCCCCGGCGAGGACCTGAAGAGCTTTATCAGGAGGTCGGGACAATTGACGGTAGGGAAAGCCGTCTACGTGGCACGGCAGGTGTTGGAGGGGTTGGCCGAGGCCCACCGCCTGGGCGTCGTTCATAGGGACTTGAAGCCTCAGAACATCATGATCGACCGGGAGGGAAACGCCAGGATCATGGATTTCGGCATCGCCCGCTCGCTAAAGGCCAAGGGGATCACGGGCGCCGGGGTGATGATCGGCACCCCCGAGTACATGTCGCCGGAGCAGGCGGAGGTCAAGGACGTCGACCAGCGGTCGGACATCTATTCGTTCGGCGTGATCTTTTATGAAATGCTCGTCGGCCGGGTGCCTTTTGAGGGGGAGACGCTGCTCGGCATCGCCATGAAGCACAAGAGCCAGCCGCCGCAGAATCCCAAGGAGCTCAATCCTCAAATCCCCGATGACCTTAATCGGATGGTCCTGAGGTGCCTGGAGAAAAGCAAAGAGAAGAGATACCAGAGCGCCGAAGATATGCTGTCGGATATCGGAAAGATCGAGAAGGAGATTCCCACCACGGACAGGGTGATACCCAAGTACAAAGGCTTCACCTCGAAGCAGATCACGGTCACCTTTGGCGTTAAAAAGTTGTTTGTCCCGGCTTTGATTGTCCTGTTTATCATTGCCTCGGCCGTGATTGTATGGCGTGTCTTGCCCAAGAAGCGCATGGCCCCGCCTCCCCCGGGCAAGCCCTCCCTGGCCGTTATGTATTTCAAGAACAACACGGGCGATGAAAAGCTGGATCACTGGAGAGCGGCGATCTCCGATCTGCTGATCACGGACCTGTCTCAATCGAGATATATCAAAGTCTTAAGCTCCGACCAGCTTTTCAATATTCTCGGCGAAATGAACCAGGCCGACGCAAAAAGCTATACGTCGAAAGTCCTTAAGGAGGTGGCTGCACGGGGAGGCGTCAAGGATGTCCTCGTTGGCAGTTATGCTAAGGCCGGCGATAACTTCCGGATTGATGTAACGCTCCAGGAGTCCGGCACGGGAGAGTTTCTGAGTTCGCAGCGCGTGGAGGGGAAAGGGGAAGACGGCATTTTTTCCATGGTCGATGAATTGACCAGAAAAATCAAAGCGGACCTCAAGCTCTCATCCAAGGAGATCGCCTCGGATATCGATGAAGACCTGAAAAAGATCACGACGTCCTCAGCAGAAGCCTTCAAATTTTACGTCGAGGGACGGAAGCTCCACAATGAGCAGAAATATAGGGAGAGTATCCAAATGATGGAGAAGGCCGTCGCCGTCGATTCCGGATTTGCCATGGCCTACCGCTCGATGGCCATGTCTTTCAGTAATCTCTTATATAATTCGGAGAAAAAGAAATACCTCCAAAAAGCCTTTGAACTCTCCGACCGCCTCTCCGACAGAGAGCGGTATATCATTCAAGGGGATTATTACCGGGAATCCGAAAGATTTTTTGACAAAGCCATCGCCGCCTACGAGCAACTTTTGGAGCTCTACCCGGATGAAACGATGGGGGTCACCAACCTTGGAATTCTTTACAATAGCCTGGAGGAATGGGATAAGGCGATCGGGCTTTATGAACGCCAGATCCGAAACCGTCCCGATAATATTTGGGCCTATCTTAACATTCTCGATTCGTACTTGGCCAAGGGATGGCCGGAGAAAGCGAAGGCGGCTTTGGAGGGCTATATCAAGAATTATCAAGATGGTTTCATGATCCGGATCTATCTCGCTATCATCGATTATGTTCAAGGGCAATACGAGGCGGCCCTTGCCGAAGCGGAGAAGGCCGATTTGCTGAATCCGGCGTATTATTTGAATTATATTGCCAAAGGCTGTTGCTATAGGGGCTTGGGCGATTGGGTGAGAGCCGAGATCGAGTTTCAAAAGGCTTTTGGCTTGGAGGAAATAGCCGGGCATCTGGTGGCCTGGCGTATGCTGGGCGCGATGTATCAATTGCGGGGACAATTCAAGCGGGCTCAGGAGGCGATGAACAAAGGCCTTGAGCTCGCCGAGAAAATCGGTGACAAGGGATGGATATCTGACTTCCATCAGAGCTTGGCCCGTATTTTTCTCGGCTCAGATCAGCCTGAAAAGGCCTTCCAGGAATTGGACAAATCCCTCCGCCCCGCGATCGAGATCGTCAGTCTGACAAGGCAAAAAAACATTTTGTCAGCCAAGGGATTCGTCGAGCTCGATTTGGGGAAGACGCGAGAGGCCCAAAAAACAGCAGACGCGCTTAAGGCGTTGATTGATCAGGACGCCAACAAAAAAGCCGTCCGATATTGGGATCTGTTAGCCGGAAGGATGATGATCGATAACAAGGACTATTCCGGGGCGACGGACCGTCTGTCAAAAGCGGAAGCGCTGCTTCCGTTTCAATATTTTTTCGATAACGACCAAGTCATATTTATGGATGCTTTGGCACTCGCTTATTTCAAGCAGGGCGATCTTGACAAAGCGCGGAAAGAATGTGAGAAAATTTCGCAGCTCACGGTCGGAGCGTTTTACTACGGCGACATCTTTGCCAAGAACTTTTATCGGTTGGGAATGATCTGCGAGAAACAGGGAGACAAGGTGAAGGCCAGAGAAAATTACCAGAAATTCCTCGACCTCTGGAAAGACGCCGACCCCGGCCGGCCCGAGGTCGCCGACGCCAAAAAGCGCCTCGCTTCTCTATAAAGGAAAATTAAGATAGGAACTTATCGCGTCGTTCCTTCTTTTGAAACCGAGGAAAGAAAAATTCGAGAGGAAGAACCCTGATTTAGATTCGCTATTTCCGCTGCCTCCCTGAACAGTCATCGAGTATTCAACGGGTCGCTCCTTGGGGGCCTCGAATGCAAGATTAACCAAACGCCTTTGGTGAAAGCGTTTGATTTCTTCGGGGAATAAATGATAAATATCGTTTATCCATAAAAGTCAGTCGCCGGAGGCTGCCATGAAAAATAAGCTTTTCTGCGCATTTTCTGCCATTTTAGTTTTTGCCCTTTTGTGTTCTCCCCTCGCCGCCCAGCCCCGCGAGCAGCTGGTCAAAGTCATCGTCGCGCCCGACCATGACAACTGGGAATACAAAGTCCGTGAAAACGCCAAATTCACGATCAGCGTGCTCCAGTACGGCAACCCCCTGAAGAACGTCAAAGTAAGGTACGAACTGATGCCCGAAAAAATGGATCGGGTGAAAACCGAGACCCTGACCTTGAAAGAGGGAAAGGTCGCCATCGACGGCGGGACGATGAAGTCGCCCGGCTTTCTCCAGTGCTGGGCTTATACGACGGTGGACGGGAAAGATTATTCGGGCTTTGCCACGGCCGGCTTCGAGCCCTTGAAAATCGAACCGACAACAAAGCAACCAAGGGACTTTATCGAATTCTGGGAAAAGGCCAAGGCGGAAAACACGAAGATCCCGCTGGATGCCAAAATGACCCTGCTGCCCGAGCGCTGCACCGAAACCGTCAACGTCTATCATGTCAACCTCCAGAATTTCCGGCAGGGGGCGCGGCTTTACGGGATTTTGTGCATGCCCAAAAAAGAAGGGAAGTATCCTGCCCTTCTCCGCGTCCCGGGCGCCGGCGCCCAGCCCTACGGGGGCGACACGGCCCAGGCCCAGAAAGGGATCATCACCTTTGAGATTGGGATCCACGGCGTTCCGGTGACCATGGAGCCGAATCTTTATAACGAAATGATGCGCGGGGCCATCTTCGACTACTGGTTTTATAACCTCGACGACCGCGACCGCTACTTTTACAAGCGCGTCTATATCGGCTGCGTCAGGGCCGTCGATTTCCTGTTCAGCCTGCCTCAGTTCGACGGCGAGAAGCTGGCCGTGACGGGGGGAAGCCAAGGCGGGGCGCTGACGATTATCACGGCAGGGCTCGATCCCCGGGTCAAATGGCTGGCGCCCATCTACCCGGCCCTGTGCGATCTGACCGGGTATCTCCACGGTCGGGCCGGCGGCTGGCCCCATATGTTCGATAAATCCAACTACGCCTTCAACGCCAAGGAAGATAAAATCGAGACTTCGAAATATTATGATGTCGTGAATTTCGCCCGACAGATCAAGGTTTCGGGTCTCTATTCCTGGGGATTCAACGACACGGTCTGTCCGCCGACCTCGATGTATTCGGCCTATAATGTGATCACCGCCCCCAAAGCGCTCCTTCTTTACTTGGAAACCGGACATTGGACGTATCCGGAGCAGGTCGAGAAGATCGAAGCCTGGCTGGCCAAGATGCTCCTCGGTGACCAGAGCCAAGCCCTAAAATGAAAATATAGAAATCTCGGTCAGGTTTTTTCAATCATGTCGAAAAATTTCGAGCGAACGATATTAATCCCCTTTGCCCTCCTGAACAATCAAGGAGGGATTTAAAAGGCCGTATGCGCTCCCAAATCTCCAATGGCAAATGACTCCCAGGCAGCTCATTGATAACCTGCTGGCCGGGAAGCCCGCCGACCGCGTCCCTTTCTGCCCGGCCGTCTATGAACACAAGGCCGCGCTGATCGGCGAGACTCCGTCCCGGATGAGCCGGGATGCGGCGTTCTTCGAGAAGGCCATCGTCCGCGAGATCGAAGTCTACCAGCCGGACATGGTTGTCGTCGGCTGCGACGTGTATAACGTGGAAGCCGAGGCCGCCGGGTGCAAAGTCCGGTTTTATGACTCCAACGACGTTCCCTCGATCTGCGAGACGATCATCGCGCCGGGAGACGGTATCTCCGGTTTGAAAGTCCCCGATCCGGAGAAGGACGGCCGGATGCCGGTGAATCTCGAAGCTGGCGAGAGGATACAAAGACATTTTGGCCGCGAGAGGATCATCCGCGGCGCGCTGAGCGCACCGTTTTCCCTGGCCAGCGGGCTGGCCGGTCCTGAGCCGCTGCTCCTGGCCTTATTGGACCAACCCGAATGGGTCTCTAAGCTGCTGGCTTTTTCTGCCTCGGTCATCAAGGCTTACGGGAAGGCCTTTGTCGAGCGGGGATTAGGGGTGATATTGTTCGATTCTCATGCGTCGCCGCCGCTTGTTTCTCCGGAGCTCTATAAAAGAATCATCCTTCCCCCGACCGCCGGAGTCATCCGCTATTTCCGGTCCGACCTCGGGGTCCCTCTGGTCCCCTATATTATGGGCGGCGATACGGGCCTCCTGCTCGATTCAATACTTGAAACCGGGACCAATAATATCCTTTGCGATTTCAAATCAGACCTCAATGATTTCATCTACCGCCTTTTGGCAAAGCCTGTGCTCCTGCGGGCTAACCTGGATCCCTATTTTCTGCTCTCGACTCCTCCGGACCAGATCAAAGCCAGGGTCCGCAAAGTGCTGGCCGTTGGTCGGCGCCATCCGCGTTTCATGCTGGGGACGGGCATCCTGCCCTATGACATGCCCTCCGAGAAAATCATCGTCGTCCGGGAAGTCCTGGACGAAGAAGCCTCTAAGACAACCTAACTGCCCGTTGCCCGCCGGTGGAGGATATGAGATGACCGCCGCGGCAGATTGCGCTCATAATCATATTTTCAATTTAGCCTCTTCCCTTCGCGCCGAAAGGCTCGAAAACTGTTTTAGGAAGATTCTCCAGAAAACCGCGACAGCCAAATTCCGGTCAGTGGAAAAAGCAGTGGGCTTTCTGCGTCTTAATAGATATCTGAAGAGGAATACGACGTGGACGAGAACCAAGACAGCATGCCGGAAGACGCGAACAAGGTCGAGGGACACCGCCGCAGGCTCCGGGAAAAATTCTTGAAAGCCGGGATCAATGCCTTTCTCGATTATGAGATCGTCGAGCTCCTCCTGACCCTGGGCACGCCGCGCAAAGACTGCAAAGATCAGGCCAAGCAGGCCCTCAAAGAGTTCAAAACGCTGCGGGGGGTCTTGGAGGCCGACAACCTCGACCTCCAGAGGATCAAAGGCATCGGCTCTCACAACGTCTTCGGGATCAGGCTTGTCCAGGAAGTTTCGCGCCGTTTCCTCAAGGACCGGATGATGAGCCGGCCTTACTGCCGGTCCTCCCGAGAGGTCTTCGATTATCTCTACCATTCCCTGCGCGACTTGAAGAAAGAAAAGTTCAAAGTGCTCTTCTTGGATGCCAAGAACCAGATCATCGAGGAGCGGACGTTGTTCGAAGGCACGGTGGATTCGAGCGCCGTCTATCCGCGCGAGATTATGAAGGATGCGCTGCGCTACGACGCCTCCTCCCTGATCTTCGCCCATAACCATCCCTCGGGAGACCCGGAACCGTCGCTTTGTGACCGAGAAATTACCCGGGAGCTGGTCTTTGCCGCCCGGGTGATGGAGCTCAAAGTCCTGGACCACATCATCATCGGCAATAATTGTTTCTTCAGCTTCGCCGACCACGGCATGATCGAGGACTACGAGCTTCTCTTCCTCAGTTTGAATAAATAATAATCTTGTTGAAGGCTTCTTTGGTTACGAGTAAACTTTGGCCGAGGAGGACCTGATGAAGCCGATCGAAGAAATCGCCGAAAAGCTGGGGATAAAGCCTGGAAACTTGGAAAAATACGGCTCGTACAAAGCCAAAATCGCCCTTGATCAGCGCCTCGAAAGCAAAAAAAGCCCGGGCCAGCTGATCATGGTTACGGCCATGACGCCGACCCCGGCTGGCGAAGGGAAGACGACCACGGCCATCGGCCTTACCGATGCCCTTACCCGCCTGGATAAAAAGGCCGTCGTCGCCCTGCGCGAGCCCTCTCTGGGCCCCGTCTTTGGCCTCAAGGGCGGCGCAACGGGCGGAGGCCGCGCCCGGGTCGTTCCGAGCGATGATATCAACCTCCATTTCACGGGCGATATGCACGCCATTACCTCCGCCCACAACCTGCTGGCGGCCGTGGTGGACAACCGCCTCCATTTTGACAACGTCTGCGGGCTTCTCGACTGCCGGACGATCACCTGGAAGCGCGTCCTGGACATGGACGACCGTGTCCTGCGGCAGATTGTCATCGGGATCGGCGGCCCTCTGCAGGGAATCGCCCGGGAAACCGGCTTTGACATCACGGCCGCTTCGGAAGTCATGGCTATTTTCTGCCTGGCGGAGGACTTGAAGGATCTCAAGGAG
>JAPKZH010000451.1 GCA_026393905.1 Candidatus Aminicenantota bacterium | reverse complement strand
TCTCTACAGCAAGCTGAAGGGAAAGGTCCGCCTCTTCGGGATCAATCCCCGCTATCCGTTTAAAAGGGATCTGGAAGCACTTTTGGAAAAAGCCCTCACCTTCGTGACGGACGAAGAGAGGGCAAGGCTTTATAAGCCTCGGCTCAGGCCGCGCCGCACCGGAAAACCGTTGTCATGAACCTCAAGGACGTTTCTCTCTCCGAACTGGCCGCCACTATCTGCGACCGCTGCCGGAAGAACGGAATCGAAGTCGTCCTTTCCGGTGGAGCGTGTGTTTCGATCTATACTCAGAACAAGCATATGTCGTATGACCTTGATTTCGTACTCGTGTCCTCCGTCGGCCGGAAGCGAATTAAATCCGCCATGAAAACTCTGGGATTCGACGAGGACGGACGTCATTTCAGACACCCGGACACCCCGTTCCTCGTCGAATTCCTTTCCCCTCCTCTCTCCGTGGGACAAGAACCCGTCCGTGAGATTCGCGAAATTCGACGCGGGAAAAGGATACTCCGGCTTCTTTCTCCAACCGATTGTGTTAAGGATCGGCTGGCCGCGTTTTATCATTGGAACGATCGGCAATCCTTGGATCAGGCGATCCTCGTCTGCCGCGACGCCGAGGTCGATCTCCATGAAGTCAAACGGTGGTCGATCGGCGAAGGCATGAAAAACCGCTTCGGCATATTCGAAAAAGCGATATCGGGCCAAATGGCCACGGTCTCAAAGCTGCGACGGATCAAAAAATAATTGCAGGCGCTTAGAGAAAGATGCCCGTGCGGCCGGGGATTTCGCGGCCCTCTAGGTTTTTCGGGCCATCGGATAGATTGGCGGCCAGCCGGATGGCGCCGGCCGGCCCGCCCGCGGATTCTATGAGATAGGGGCTGTCTCCCAAGAGCCCTTTGACGTGAACCGTTCCTCCTTTGAGGCCGATGGCTTTCTGGAGCAGCTGCTTGCCCCAGTCATCGACCAGCTCGAGGTCATCGCTCTCGATGATCATGCTATCCAGGACGCCGGCCACGAGGGCATAGAGCTCTTTTTCGTTAGCCGTAAGTTCGATGTCCTTATTCCGGAGCAGGAGGCAGTCCGGATCGTTGAGCCACCATCGTTTATGCATGAAATAACGCATGATTGAATTTTTCAAGGCATACAAGGCATTCACGCCTTGGAACGGAGCAAGCTTGGAATTCCAAAACGGCGCCGTATCCTCCCCTACCCTCATCCCGTTGACGAGGCCGATCGACGGCAGAAGCGGCGCTCCGCAGCCGAGGAGAAAGCCGCCCTGGATAGCCTGACGGACTACTTCGAGGCCTTCCCTATAAGCCTGGATGGGCGTCACGTTCCTCGCCCGGGCCCCTTCCATGGCCGCCGAAAATAGGAAGTCGATCTTGAAATAATCGAACCCCATTTTTTTGAGCGAAGAAAACATCTCATGAAGCCAAGTCTTTACCTCGGGATGGGACGTGTCCAGGGCATAGATTTTCTTCTTCCAGCCGTTATAGCATTCTTTGGGCTGCCCTCCCTCGGAGACCATCCAGTCTTTATGTCGGTTGAAAAGCTCCGACGTTTCCGAGGCGCTAAAAGGCGCAGTCCAAAGGCCCGCCGTAAATCCATGATCGCGGATGAGGCGGGCCAGGTCGGGCAAAGTGGGGAATCCCTCCTTGACCTGGGTCCAGTCGCCGATATCCTTTTCGAAGCCGTCGTCGATCTGAAAGACCTCAAAAGGAAACCCGGCGCGGGCGATTTCAAGATTTTTCTCGACGTCCTTCCAGCCCAAGTTCGTGAAATAATGATACCAGCTCGACCAACCGACCGGGTTCCAGCCCGGCACGCTTGCCCGGTTTTCGGCGGCCGCCAGGTCCGCATAGTTCTCCAGGAGCGTCTCCGCGGAATTCCCCTGAAGAATAACCAAGGGATCGAGCAGCACGGGCTCGCTGAACAGCGTGTTGAAATATTCCAAGCAGCCCACCAGTTGATCGTTATCGATGATGAAAAAAGGATGGGCCACTTTCGAGGTCAAAAATCCGGCCACGGCGCCCTCCCAAGCCAAGAAATAATCGCTGACGAGGTGCGAGAGAATCGTGTCCGGAATGGGAGTGAAGACATAGCGGCTCTGTTTAGCCATCCGTTCTTCAAGGCCTTCCTGCTTTTGGCCCGAGGCCATCTTCTGCATCGGCCCCCAGGACTGCCAGTTGTTGAGGAGAAATTCCTTGGGCACGGGGCATCGAAAAATTTCCACTCGCCCTGCCCGACCTTTAATCGATCCCGTGATTTTGTATCCATTGGAAATCTTCTCGATGGCGCCGGTGACTCGGATGCGGCCGTCGTTGAAATCCAAAGGCCGCCGAGCGAGAGGCTTTCCGAATATTTTCATGCCATTCATTTTCCCACCATAAAAACCGGAGCTATTTTACCATTCCGCGCAGAAATAAACCAAGCCTAAAAATGCATCTTTTTGAGTTCGCCCCGGAACAAAAAAATATGGCCGCCAAGCGACATTGGAATATTGTTCCAGAGCGTGTGCCTGGGGATTCCGGAACTGCGGCCGACATCGCCCAGACGAAATTAGCCTGATATTCCGGATGTCTAACTCTTGAGCTTTTTTACGCGCTTGGCGATCTTCTTTTTGATTTTATCATAGGAAGGCGGCGGCCCGGTCCTCACCGGCTTCCCGTCGATGAACACCGCATCGGCAATTCCCCAATCTAAAAATGTCGCCCGGTCGATCGTCCGAATGTCCTGGAACTCCACTTGATCGCCGAATTCTCTAGCGGCCCGTTTCGCCCTCTCAAAGGTCATATTCATGGCGGGACACCAGCCGTTGAGAAAAGCCAAGACAGTGACTTTCCCTTCTTTCTTCTGCGGCCGCTTCTTCTCACGGATCCATTTCGGCGCAACAGCGTCCTCCGCAAAAGGCTTCCACAGCAATATCTGCATTCCTGCCTTATCGACTTTTTTATACCCTTGTTTCTTAAACCAGGAGGCTCTCATAAAAAACGGCATGGAGATGCCCCAGGCCGCCAGTCCCTTGGCGCCCATCATCTTAGCGTCCTCTTCGGCCGCCCTGAGCAGGGCCTTCCCTACCCCTCTTTTCTGATAGTTTCCAACGCCTTTTTTATAGCCATGGACCCAGACGCAGTGGACAAAATAGGCGTCTTTGCCCTCAGCAAATGAGTGTTCGATGGGGACATAATGGATCATGCCGCAGGCCTTTTCGCCGTCCACGGCCAGCTTGACCCGAAGGCCTTTGTCTTTCATATGCTCGAACCAGGACTCTTTATGGTTTCCCCCTTCTTTGATCTCATCCGACCAATCTTCCAAGCAAACAAAGTATGTGCTCAGATATTTTTCATTGAGGTCGATAATTTCCACGTGAGCCCTCCTTTGTCCGAATCATGCCGCGAAACGGAAGCTTCTTCTAAAGAAATCTTACAATAGTTTGCCCGCGGAGTCGATTCCCGTTTATTTGACTTAAGGCGCGAAGAGCCGGCCGACGGATAATTCCGATCTGTTGTTCCCGCCTAAATGCCGCCCGGCGTATCTTGGTTTGACGTTCCTTTTTTGCTCTGTTATAAATCAAGTTGTTTATGAACAGAGTCTGTTTCTCAAAGAGGTTCGCATGAAAAAATATTTTGCGGCTATTTTCTTCTGTCTTCTCTTTGCCTCTTTTGCCTGTCAAACTCCTCAAGAGGAAGCCAAGCCGGATTGGCTGCTCAAACCGGAAGCGTTTAAGGCGAAAATCGAGTTGGCCGGCGATCGGGAAAGTCTTACTCTCGGCAACGGGCTTGTCCACCGCACCCTTCGCCTTGTCCCAGACTGCGCCACCGTTGATTATCAAAACCTGATGACCGGAGAGGCCATTATCCGCGCCGTGCGGCCTGAAGCCGTTCTCGTCATCGATGGGAATAAGGTCAATGTGGGCGGCTTGGAAGGCCAGCCCGATCAGGCTTACCTTCTGCCCCAGTGGCTCGATTCTCTCACGGCCAATCCGGATGCCTTTCATTATTCCGGATACGAAAAAGGCGAAACGCAGCCACGATTCCCTTATCCGCGCAAGCGATGGGCCGAAGACCGGCCCTGGCCGCCGCCGGGCAAGGCCTTGACTCTGCATTTCAAACATACATCGCCGGACCTCCGGGGCATCACGGTCGACGTCCACTATGAGATCTACGACGGCCTTCCTTTGATCGCCAAGTGGCTGACCGTTTCCAACACCGGCCCAAAGCCCGTTGTCTTGAATTCCTTCATCAGCGAGAACCTGGCTGTGGTTGAACCGGAAGTATCCGTTGGAACCGTGGAGCAGTGGAACCGGCCCAACATACAGATCGAAAGCGATTATGCTTTTAACGGAATGACGCCGAAATCCGCCAACCGGACGACGTACTGGATCGAAGATCCGTCGTTCACTTCCCAGGTGAACTATGAGCTGAAGACACCCTGCGTCCTCGAAAGCCGGCTGCCGCTCGGCCCCGAAGAAACGATCGAGCCCGGCCGTACATTCGAGACGTTCCGCACGTTCGAGCTGATCTATGATTCGACGGACCGCGAGCGCAAAGGGCTGGCCCTGCGCAAAATGTACAGGGCGATCGCTCCCTGGGTGACGGAAAATCCGATTTTTTTCCACCTTAAATCCACCGACCCCGTGGTCGTAAAGCAGGCCGTGGACCAGTGTGCCGAAGTGGGTTTTGAAATGATCATCCTCAGCTTCGGCAGCGGCCTCAACATGGAGAGCGCGGAAGAGCCCTACATCCAGAGGATGAAAGAGCTGGCCGACTATGCCCATTCCAAAGGCATCGAACTCGGCGGCTATTCGCTCCTGGCCAGCCGCCGCATCAGCGAAAAGGACGATGTCATCAACCCGAAAACCCGAAAAACCGGCGGCGCTATTTTCGGAAATTCCCCCTGCCTGGGCAGCTCCTGGGGCAAAGACTATTTTGCCCGGATTAAGAACTTCCTTGAAAAAACCGGGTTCGACATTCTCGAGCACGACGGGTCCTATCCGGGCGATGTCTGCGCCTCGACCAAGCATCCGGGGCACACCGGCTTGAACGATTCGCAGTGGAAGCAGTGGAAAATCATCGCCGATTTTTATCAATGGTGTCGGGACCGCAAGATCTATTTGAACGTTCCGGACTGGTATTTTTTGGCCGGGTCGAACAAAACGGGCATCGGCTACCGCGAAGTGAACTGGTCTCTCCCCCGCGACCGGCAGATCATGCTGGGCAGGCAGAACCTGTACGACGGGACCTGGGAGAAGACGCCGTCGATGGGCTGGACATTCGTCCCGCTAGTCGAATATCAGGGAGGGGGCGCGGCCGCCACGCTCGAGCCCCTGTCCGAACATCTGGATGCTTACCAGGCGCATCTTGTCCAGAATTTCGGCTACGGCGTCCAAGCCTGCTACCGGGGAACTCGCCTTTATGATACCGACCAGACGAAAACGCTCGTTAAAAAATGGGTGGATTGGTACAAAAAATATCGCGCCATCCTGAATTCGGATGTCGTCCACTTGCGCCGGCCGGACGGCCGCGACCTGGATGCCGTTCTGCACGTCAACCCCAAGCTCAAAGAAAAAGGCTTTGCCCTTGTCTTTAACCCGACCGACCGCGCCATCGAGAAAAAATTGACTCTGCCGCTCTATTTTACAGGTTTGACCGACGAGGCAAAGATTCGCGAGCAGGAAGGAGAAGCAAAAACCTATCGTTTAGACCGCAATTACGAAGTCCAGCTTTCGGTCAAGGTCGGGCCGAACAGCTTCACCTGGTTTGTGATTGAATAGAACGAAAGGATATGCCATGGAAAATACTCCTCGAAAATCGTCCTTAAAGGAACTGCAGACCATCCCGGGCGTGGGCCCGAAAACCGCCGAAGACTTTTGGCAGATGGGCCTCCGCTCCGTCCGGGACCTCCAGGGCAAAAGCCCGGAAAGGCTCTACAAGAGCCTCTGTGCAAAAAAGCGGACTTCCGTCGACCGGTGCATGCTCTATGTCCTTCGCTGCGCAGTGTATTATGCCTCTACAAAACAGCATAAGCATGCGCTTTTAAAGTGGTAGAACTGGAAGGACAATAAATAATACCGCCAGGTCGCGGACCTACCTTTTTTGGGGCGGGGCCGGTGGCCTCTGCCAGACAATCCTCATGTTGTGCTTTCCCCGGCTCGTGATATCCGGGCTGACATCGAGCTTGAGCAGGCCGGGCTTGTTGCCAATGTCCATGGCGACAAGATAGACCAGCCTCGTCACTTTCTCCATTTTCTTGTAATCGGCTTTTTCCTCGACATCCGTTTCCTGATGATAATCCTCGGTCGTGCCGCAGAAAAACCAGACGCTCGGGATGCCGTAGCGGATGTACGGATACTGGTCGCTGCGGAAGAAGAAACGGTCGGGATGGCCGGGGTCCTCGTATTTATAGTCCAACGTCAGATGGATCGAGCGGTCATTCATGGCGTGGATGCTTTTATCGAGCTCCGTGCTGACTTTATTCGAGCCGATGAGATAGATGCCGTTGGGATCGTTTCTGGTAATCATGTCCAAGTTCAGGTTGGCGCTGATCTTCTCCGCGGGAACGGGACAGTGCTGGACGAAATAGTAAGCGCCGATGAGTCCTTTCTCTTCGGCCGTATGCCAAACAAAGATGACCGAACGCTTGGGCCTTTCCACAACTAGCGCGTGAGCCAGCTCGAGCATGGCCACGGATCCCGAGCCGTTGTCGTCGGCGCCAGGAAAAATCCGGCCTTCCCGTGAGGGATTGTGGTCATGATGGGAGCCGATGACGATGTATTCCTCTTTGAGCTTTGGATCGCCCCCGGGCAGGTAGGCCACGACATTGGGCGTCGCCTCCTTGCGCTGTTGCATAAACACGGCGACTTCGAGCGTTTTTT
>JAPKZH010000276.1 GCA_026393905.1 Candidatus Aminicenantota bacterium | reverse complement strand
GGCGAATATCTTTAAAGGCTTCATTTTCTCGAGACGTAGATGATGCCGCCGACCAGGCCGACGGCAAGACCGAAGGCGATTTCGATAATGGAGAAGGACAGGGCCGTTTCCGGAGAGATGCCGTAAAACTTGAAGATCTCGATGTAGGCCCCTTCGCGAAGCCCCAGCCCGTTGATCGTCACGGGAATGATCTGGATGAGCAGGACGATCGGGATGAAGATGAAGTAGTCCAAAATGGCGATGTCAAGGCGAAGGGCTTTGCCGATCAAGAAGTAATAGAGGATGACGTTGAGCTGGAGGAGGAAGGCCCAAAACGTAGCCCGGGCGAACTCGGACCGCTTGTCCTTGTAGCCGAGAACCGTCGTCCGGAAGGCGATGAATTTTTGAGCGATTCTTCCCAGAAAGCCTTCGGCATGAACTCTTTCCAGCCCCCGGCCGAAAAAAGGGAAAAAGAAGAGCGCCAGAACCGCCAGGCCGGCCAGGCCGAGGAGGAGTGCGCCCCAGATGACGGGGATTGTCCGGGCCATGTCCAGGCGCAAGAGCGAGCCCACCAGGGCGAAAACAAAGAGGACGATGATCCCGGTCATGCGCTCGACAACGACAATGGCCGAAGATTTCACCAGGGACTTGGAATAGCGGGAACCGTCCCAGATGCGGACGATATCTCCGCCGAAACGGGTCGGCAGAAAAATGTTGAAGAAAGTCCCGACGAGATAGGACTTGGCCAGGAACATCAGGGGAACCCGGTCTCCCTGGGCCCGGGCCAGGATCTGCCAGCGGTAGGCGCTGATCAGGAGCCCCAGGGCGTGGAGAGAGAAAGACAGGGCCAGCCAGCCCCAGATGACGTCCTTGAGCTTCAGGCCGATCTCCCTGAAGGAGATCTTCGAGACGACCAGGAAGAAAACCAGGACGGCGAGGCTGAAGATGAGCTTGCCGGCGAGGATCAGGTTTTTTCGTTTTGCCATCAGGGGCCGCACAGATTTTTTATCATAATCAGGGAGGATTGTCTATTTACCGCTCGCGCCGAAGCGTATCACGGAATTGGAAATGTTTTGAGGATGTGACATGTTGGGCGATTCATAATTGTTTTCAAATTGTTCAAATTTAGTTATATTTGATCCCGAGGAAAATTGTTCTGTGTTTACAATGGATAGCCCTGGGGAAACGGGGCGGCTTTTTGGGAAAGCCGATAAAATCCTGCGGGCCGCATTGGAGGAAGTCGCCCCGCAGAGCCTGATCAAAAGAACCATCGCTCGGGACGGTAGCCGGCTGATCATCCAGGAAAAAGCCCTGGATTTATCCTGGTACGAGAATGTCTTTCTGGTGGCCTTCGGCAAAGCGGCGCTTCCCATGAGCCAGAGCCTCATGAAAATCGCGGGGGATTTCATCCGCAGGGGAATCGTCGTCTGCGTCCCCGGCCAGGAAATGTTCCTCCCGGGTCTTCTCCTGCTGCCTGCCCCTCATCCTCTTCCGGACCGACGGAGCCTCAAAGCCGGAGATCTCATCCTGAACCTGGCCCGGAACGCGGGCGATAAGGATCTCCTGCTCCTCCTCCTTTCGGGCGGCGGATCGGCGCAGGTCTGCTGCCCTGTTCCCGGAGTGACATTGGAGGAAAAGCGGCGCGTGACGGAAGAACTCCTCCGGAGGGGCGCTGATATCACCGAGCTGAACACCGTCCGCAAGCACCTTTCGGCCATCAAAGGCGGTCGGTTGGCCCTGGCTGCGAATCCGGCCGCCATCGTGAGCTTGGCCATATCGGATGTCATCGGTGATGATTTAGAAAGCATCGCTTCGGGTCCTGTCCACTGGGATTCGTCGACGTATGCCGATGCCCAGCACGTGTTGGAGATATACGATTATTGGGACGAAGTGCCCACCCCCGTCAGGCAAGTGATCGTGGGCGGGATCGCGGGGAAATTCCCCGAGACCTTGAAAAGAGGGGATGACATCTTCAAAAAGGTCTCCTCTTTTGTCATCGGCAATAACGCCCTGGCCCTGAGGGCGGCCCAGAGGCAGGCCGAGCAGCTCGGCTTCAAGACCATTATCCTCACCTCCGGGGACCGGGGGGAAGCCCGGCAGGCCGCCGAACGCTACGTCGCGCTCCTTGACAGCTTGTCTCAATCCAAAAACAGACTCCTCCGGCCGCTTTGCCTTCTCAGCGGCGGAGAGCTCACGGTCCGGGTCAAGGGGAAGGGCAAGGGAGGCAGGAACCAGGAATTTGTCTTGGCCGCGCTTTTGGAAATGAAGAAGCAATTTTTGAACGGACCAGGGGAGAGGCCGATAAATTGGCTGGTGGCGAGTTTCGGGACGGACGGCATTGACGGCGGGACCGATGCGGCGGGGGCCTGGGCGGCGCATGAAGTCCTCCAGAGAGCTGCGGAGCTCGGGCTCGACGCCCGGGAATACCTCGAGGCCAATGATTCCTACCGTTTTTTTCAAAAAGCCGGCGGCCTGATCAAGACCGGCCCGACCGGGACCAACGTCATGGATATCCGGATTTTCCTGCTCTGTTGACGGGGTCAAAGCTGCTCTTTACGCACGTATCAGGTCAGGAAGTTGCGTAAAAAGAAGCTTTGACCCCGGAGTTTTATTGGGCGCGGCCTTGACAGGGAGTATGTGAGTCAATATCCTGGGGATAAAAGGGCTCTCATGAACAGGAGGTCTTATGAGATATAAAATGTTGCCTGGCTTGTGTTTGGCAATGATCTTCCTTTCATCTGTTCTGTTTGCCGGGCCCGCGGAATTCCGCACGGGAGTGACCTATCTGACGCCGCAGGTAGGCGTGAATACCTGGACCGTTCCGTTCGGTGTGAATGTGGAGTATGCGATCACGCCGAATATCGGAGTCGGCGGAACAGGATTGCTGTGGCTTTTTGCCCGCGCGGACTATGACTATTCGATTGTCACCCTCTACGGGGACGTCGCCTATCATTTTACCAAGCTGAATGCCAGGAACTTGGACCTTTATGCCGGCGGCGGGCTCGGCTTCCATGTCGTTTCAAAGACGAGGAAAAATGAAATCTTTGAGCCGGGCGAGCATCGCGGCGGTGCATCCGGGCTGTTTTTGCTTCCCTTTGTCGGGCTGCGTTATTATTTGTCACCCAAAGTCGCGCTCAGTTTTCGATTGAACGTTGGCATTTTTGGCGATTGGTCGGGAGTCGACGGCCTGATCGGCGTGACCTTCCGCCTTAAATGACCGTAACCG
>JAPKZH010000427.1 GCA_026393905.1 Candidatus Aminicenantota bacterium | reverse complement strand
CGAGCCTCGTTTCGCCGTATTGGACGGCCAAGGCGACCGAGCGCTTCGAGGATGCTCCGATCCGGATCGTCGAGTACGTAGATTTTCTCTGTCCCGACTGCCTGTTCCTTTACAAACAGATGAAACAGCTCAAGGACGAATACAAGGGAAAGATCAATATCGCCTTTCAGTTTTTCCCGCTTGACGGCAAATGCAACCAGGTCGTCCCGGAAAAAGGCAACAAGCATCCCGGCGCCTGTGACCTTTCTTTCATAGCCGCCCATGACCCGGCCAAGTTCAACCAGATCCACGACGAGATCTTTGAGAATTTTGAAAAGGCCAGGAACCCGGAGTGGAGGGCCCAGCTGGCCAAGAAATACGGGGTGGAAGCGGCCTTGACCGACCAGACGACTAAAGACCTTGTCCTCAAAATCATCAACACCGGCGCCGAATATGAGAAGACTTCGGACAAATTCATCTACGGCATCCGCTCCACGCCGACCTTGATCGTCAACAACCGGATGATCATCGGGACGCTGCCCTATGCCCAGCTCAAGGCCATTTTTGAGTCGCTGCTGTCGGAGAGCGGAACAGCCGGCAGCCAGCGCTTCATGGAGAATTGGGTCGACCTGCGGCCCGCCAAGAAGAAACCGGCCGCTAAACCCACCGATAAAAAATAGTTGGGAAAAAGCCGCCTGGAAGCCCCAAAAGGGCAGGCGGGGATGCTATCGCTCGAAAAAAACTAACTCTTGACAAACTCTCCCGACAAAATTAGTATCTCTATACGTATACTTTATATTTTTTTAAATATGAATATATACGTAAAGGTATAATATGAATAAAAATGTCTTTACCAAAGACGATTTGCTCCGGAGAACCGGCGTCTCCGAGGAAGTTCTTATCCGATGGACGAAAGAGAAACTGGTCAAGCCGGCGGGCTTCACCGACGACAAAAGCCCCCTTTTTTCGGAGGAAACCCTGGCCAGGCTGGAGAACATCCTCAAGCTCAAGGAATTGGGCTATGGGCTCGAGGAAATCCAGAAGATCATCAAGAAAATCGGCCTGCCCAGGGCCAAGACAAACCGCGCCAATAACAACGGTCTCGATCAATACTTGACCGTGGGCAACCTGGCTGAGAAAGCCGGCGTCAGCCCCCGGACGATCAAGCATTGGGAGGACAAGGGCATCATCGAGCCCGACATGCGGAGCGAGGGCGGTTTCAGGCTGTATTCGAAAATTTATGTTTATCTCTGCAAGCTCGTCCAGGACCTGCAGCTCTTCGGATACACCCTGGAAGAGATCAAAGTCATTTCGGACTATTCCCGGGACTTCCTGGCCCTTCAAGAGCGGTTGGAGTCGTTTGACAAAGCCGCCGCGACCTCGAAGCTCGAGGCCATGCTGGAAAGCATTCAAACCCTTTTCGACAAAATGAAGCTTTTCCGGGAGGGCATGGACCGCTGGGAGAGCCTGATGAAGAAAAAGAAAAAGGAGATCCTCACCCTGAAGGCGAAAAACCAGAAGAGACCGGGGAAATCCAGCGGAGCGTAAGATGAAAAAAATCGTTTTTATCGAGCCGAAGGCGCCGAACCTTCATATCTTCTCTCATTTTCCTCTGCCCCGGCTGGGGACGATTCTGCTGGGCACGCTCATGAAGAACAGGGGCTGGGACGTGGAGATCTTTATCGAGGAGATGCGGAAGATCGATTACGAAATTATCAAAGACGCCGATTTGGTGGGCATTTCCACGATCACGCCAACAGCGCCCCGCGCCTATGCCATCGCCGATCGGATCCGGGAAATGGGGATCCCTGTGATCATGGGCGGTCCCCATGTGACCTATCTAGCTGAAGAGGCCCTGGGGCACGCCGATTTCGTCATCCGCGGCGAAGGAGAGCGGGCCCTCATGGAGTTGATCGATGCTCGAGAGAACGGCGGCGATTATTCCGAAGTATCCAATTTATCCTATAGGAAAAATCGGGAGATCATCCATAATCCCAAACAGCCGCCGGCGGACAACCTTGATTCTCTGCCCTATCCCGACTTCTCGCTATTAAAGCGGGATCAGCCAACAAAAGGCGGGCGAAGCACTATTCCCGTGCTGACATCGCGCGGCTGCCCGTTCGACTGTTCCTTCTGCTCGGTGACCGGAATGTTCGGCAAAAAGTACCGGTTCCGCTCGGCGGAAAACGTCCTGGCCGAGCTCCGTCAGTATAACAGCCGGAAAAACATGATCTTCTTCTATGATGACAATTTCACCGCCAACCGGAAGCGGACCAAGGAACTTCTGGAAGGCATGATCCGGGAAAAGTTCAAGTTCCATTGGACAACCCAGGTCAGGGCGGATGTCGCCAAGGACGTGGACTTGGTCAAACTTATGAAGCGGGCAGGCTGCCATACGCTCTATATCGGGTTTGAAACCGTGAACCCGGACAGCCTGGAGGAGATGAAAAAGAAACAGACGGTGGAAGAAATCACCCAAGCCGTCAAGGTCCTTCGGAAGAACCGCATCCATATCCACGGCATGTTCGTCTACGGTTTTGACCACGACGACTGGAAAACCGTCAAGAAGACCGTCCGCTTCGCCAAAAAAGCCAAGCTCAACACCACCCAGTTTCTGATCTTAACGCCCGCGCCCGGCTCGGAATTCTACGAAAAGGTCGCTTCAGAGAACCGGATCCAATTTCGCGACTGGACGCTCTATGACGGCCACCATGCCGTCTTCCGGCCGGCCCGGTTTTCCATATTCGATCTTCAAAAAGCCCAGATCTTCAGCCATAAGAAATTTTATTCCATGAAACAGACGGTGAAAAAGTTCTTCAAAGGCAAGTGGATCGACTTGGCCGTTGCCCACTATGCCCGGAAGCTGAACCGGACATGGCAGAAGCGCAACAAGACGTTTCTCCGGGCGGTTGAGCTGCTCCGGCCCAAGAAGGGCGCCAAGATCACTCTCGACTATAAAGAAGAGATCAGCCTCGACCGCTGAGAAAGAGAGGCGGACGGGCTCGCCTCCGTCTCATGTCCTCAAGCAGGTCGTCCTCCCCGACGACCGCTGGAAGGGGTCTTCCCCTCCAAATTGACTCCGGCCGTCGGCCTGCGATATAATTTTGATGTCATCAGGAGAAGGGATTTGCCGTTTCGAGGAGCTCTTGAACAGGCAGGGGAAAAAGCCGTTTTCTGTTCCTTGTTGGCTCTCATGGCGTTTCTCTTGATTGTATTTTATCAAAACACGACAGCCCACAGTCCTTCCCAGGAAAGTCCTGGCCCCTTGAATCTCAACACGATCCTGAAAAACGTCGAAGGATATTGCCGCAAATTGGAAACCGGCGTTTATGATTTCATTTGCAAAGAGGAAATATCGGAGAAGATCGATTTTTCCCGAGATCGTTCATTTGCACAGAGACTTAACAATAAATATCTTTATGACTATCAGCTGGTCAAAAAAGGATCTGACGTCAAGGAACGCAGAATATTATTGGAAAAAAACGGCAAGAGATTCCACGAAGAAAACGCCGGCTTGGAAACCCTCGCTTTTCGCCACCAACATGTTCTGCTGAGAACGGTCGATCTTTTCAGTGAATTCGGAAATTCTCTGAATGATTATCGCCTAATCGGTGAAGAAATCCTTTATGGAGAAGAAGCGATCGTCATCGAAGCCGTTCCCAAAAATTCTTATGAACACAGATTTCTTTACGGGGCCGATCCTTCTTATCTTTTGGGAAAAATTTGGGTGAAAAAAAAGGATTTCAGCATCCTGAAAATCATATGGAATCCCATCGTCATCAGAGAAATCCAGAATATCGAAATGAATGCCAAAAGATATCAGGCTGAGCCCAGGATCACCATTATTTCGGAATATCAGTTTGAAAAGAACGGAATTCGGTTCCCGAGTCGGTTGTCTATCGAAGAGGCCTATATCAATAAAGCGGGGCTAAAATTTGTTCGATCTAAAACAGATATTGTCTACAAAGACTATAAATTTTTTATCGTCCAAACCGAGATTAAGTATTGAATAGAAAAGCCGGCTTGATCATTCTCTTCTTGTGGTTTCCCCTCATTTTCTTTGGTGATGGATACCATTCAGCGTTTTCACAGAAAAGGGCAGACCAGGATGTCTTGAAATATGAAGTGGGTGTCACTCTCAAGCTGGTCCAGGTTTATGTTGTGGATAGCCACGGCTCTGCCGTGACGGATCTCAAGAAAGAAGATTTTGAGCTTTATGACAATGGAAAGCTCCAGTCCATCACGGATTTCGAGAGGCATATCCTTTTTAGCCTTCCCGAAAAACCAGAGCCGTCGGGCCAAGAAGAAATTCCTCCTCGATTCACGTTCAATCGTAAATTTATTCTCTTCTTTGATCTTGCCTTCAATTCCGGACGAGGGATAAAAAATGCCAAAAACGCCGCTCTTTACTTCCTCGATCATCAATTGCGGCCGACGGATGAGGTTGGAGTCCTTTCTTATTCCGCAACCAAGTATTTGACTGTGCATGAAAACTTGACGACCCATCATAAAAAAGTCAGAGAGGCTGTTGAAGGAATCGGCATAAAAGATGTCTTGGGAAGGGCGGAGGACGTGGAGCGAAGATACTGGGGAATGATCGGAGAAATGGCTCGACCGGAGAATTCTGGCTTGGAGGAGACTGAAAAACTCCTCCAAATCAATGAATTCAACCAGATCAGACTCGACCGGCTTCTCTCCAAACAACAGGTAATCATTTTTTTGAGGACCATGAGAGAATTCGGCCAAGCGCTCAGCCATATCCAGGGCCATAAATATATTCTTTATCTCTCAACGGGGATTCCGAGCTCGATATTCGAAGGCGATACATCAAAGAAAGGTGTGAATATGCGGGACTTCATCTTTCAGGACGCCTTTGCCGATATTCGATTAAACGATCGATACAATGACATGATAAAAATGTTGGCCGCCTCGGACAGCTCAGTTTACCCCTTGTATGGAGAAGGAACGAACACGAGTTCAGATCCGCGCTACGGCTTTCAAGACCGACAGCAGCTTGGAAAATCATCACTCCAGAGAATGGCTGCAGAGACAGGGGGGAAATATTTCGGGAATATCCAGGACTACCCAAGAATCATGGAAGAGATCCAAAATGCCGCCAGCTCTTTTTATGTCCTGGGGTACTACATCGGGCAGACATGGGACGGAAAATATCATAAAATAGCCATTAAAATCAGGCGGAAAGGTTGCCAGGTCCAAGCTCAAGCAGGATATTTCAATCCAAGACTATTCCGCGAGCTAACGGCGCTCGAAAAGAAAATGGATTTTCTTGAATTGGTCCTGGAAGAAAGATCTCAATTTATCGTTCCCCTTCATGTTCCTGTGGAAGCCATGCATTTTACGGCCGAAGGAATGTCAGGTCTTATCACGCTCTCAAAAATCCCTGCTGCCGCGGTTCAAGAACTTTCTGGCAATCAGGTCGAAATCCTCAACCTCATCTTCAATGAGAAGGACGATCTTCTGCGCTTCAAGGGATGGCGAGTCGATTTTACGAAATTACCGAAAAAGGACATTTTTTATTATTCTCTTGCCTCCCTTCCCCCCGGCAGATACAAATCCCGCCTTGTCTTGCGGAACATGATGACGGGAAAATCGACCGTATCCTCTGCTCAGGCTGCTATTCAGGAGCCTGTAAACTCCGGGGCTAAGCTCTCCTCTCCTCTGCTGCTTGTCCCTGAAAAAAGCGGGTTTTATTTGAAAGGAGAACCTATCCTCAAGGAGGATCAAGACAAAACATCGATCGACTTGACAGACCTCTATCCCTACAATTTCAATCGATTTGCGCCATTAGTCAAGGACATGGAACAAGGAAAGGCCGGGTTGACGGCGGTGATCCGCAGTTATGTTCCTGAAAACCAGTATCCGGACATGAAAATATCTCCCCGCCTTATGGAGCAATCGACAGGCAAAATCATCCTGATACCTTTTTCTGTTTTTCACCAGAATGGTGAAAATTATACCCAAATATCCTTTATCTCTTTTCAATCGCAGCAATTGAAACCCGGAAACTATATTCTTTATTTCGACGCGGAAGAGACATGGACCGGATTCAGATCCGAAGTGAGCACCACTTTTTCCGTTAAATAATCTGACGAGGCAAGAAGGCTTTCAACCGAAGAATCGTATCGTGGAGGCTAAAGGCGAACAGACATCTTGCCCCTTCTTCCTTGACGAGCGGTTGAGAGGCTCCGAGGCCTGCCACGGGGAACCGCTCGTGGGAAGCGGTCTTCTCCTCCCATTTGACTTGAAAATATCCAGTCGATTTGATAACCTGGTCTCAATGAGAAAAGAGGTTCGGGTGGTTCCTCTGAAGAAATCGGATGAGCTGGATTTCAATTTTTGGTTGAAGAAATCACCGGCCGAAAAATTGGATACTCTTCAATACCTCCGAGAAATGGTTTATAATTTGAAACATGAGAGTCGAAAAGGACTTCAGAGATTTCTTAAAGTCACTCAACGAAAAAAAAACTAAGTACCTGATTGTGGGGGGATTTGCGTATTCTTTTCATGCGGAACCACGCTATACGAGAGACATCGATGTCCTGGTTGAGGCCACAGAAAGAAATGGGGGAAAAATAATCGCCGCCATCGCCGATTTTTGGGGCACCGAACCTGACCTTCAGGCCGCCGATTTTTTAAAGGACGACATGATCATCCAGCTCGGGTTTGCCCCGATCAGAATTGACGTTATCACTTCGTGCACGGGGATCGAATTTAAATCGGCCTGGCAAAATAGGATAACGGTGAAATATGGAGATATCTGCGTTTTTTTCATTTCTCTCGATAACCTGATTAAGAACAAGAAAGCCGTCGGGCGGGATAGAGATCTGCTCGACGTAAAATATCTAGAGCGGGTCAAAGCCGCCAAAGGAAAATCAAAATAGGTCAGCCCGAAGGGCGGACTCTATGCCGATATAGATTTTCAGCTTTATCTTATAGAGCGACGAGGAGTGAACATGCCGACAAGAGCCAAAAATCCCCACCTTCCTTTGGGCGACCATAAAACGGCGCCCTGGTACGGAAAAGACATCCTTTCGATCAAGCAATTCAGCCGGGCCGACTTGGAATACATCATCCGGGTGGCCCACGAGATGCGGATCATGGTCGAGCGGATCGGGACGTTCGACCTGCTGAAAGGCAAAATTCTGGCGAACTTGTTCTACGAACCCTCCACCCGGACGTCGTCCTCATTCATGGCGGCGATGGAGCGGCTGGGCGGCGCGGTCATTCCGATCAACGAGGTGAAATA
>JAPKZH010000242.1 GCA_026393905.1 Candidatus Aminicenantota bacterium | reverse complement strand
GGCTGAGGAATTTCGAGTATATGCGGGAGATCGCCCACTTCTGTTGCCTCTGGGCTGAATACAATTGGGCTTGGGAGAATGCTAAGGGCTTGGCCAACGACGCCGAGAAGGCCAGAGCCGCCAGGGAAAACTTGCTGCCCCTCAGGACGCAGATGGTGAGTTCGCTGAAGGCCATATTCGGTCATCTGTTGGCCACGGTCAGCAACACGGGAGAGCTGGGGACCATCGCCAACTGGGAACAGCACCTGCTTCCGGATTCGATGGAAAAACCGGGCGACGAGCTCAAAAAACTGCTTGGCGCCGAGCTTCCGGCTGAGGCTCAGCTTTCCAAAGCCTACGACGGCCCGGCCAGGCTGATTGTGCCTACCGTCAGGACGAGCATCCAGGTTGGCGAGCATTCCAAATTGAAGGTCATCATCCTCGCCCAGAATCCGCCTCAAGAAGCATTCTTCTATTGGAGGGAGCTTGGCCTAGGGAATTTTAAAGCCGTCCCTCTGCGGAAGCTGGCCCGAAGCGTCTACACGGTGGATGTTCCCGCGATGATGACGGATATCGAATACTATCTCAAGGCGCGAGTCGGCGAGCAAGACCTCGTCTTCCCTTCGACCGCCCCGGAGCTGAACCAGACGATCGTCGTCATCCAAAAGCATAATTTATAAAGAGACGGTTCTCTGTTTTGAATTCAGGGAACCGTCCCTGCGCCGGATTGAATATTGTTCTATTTAGCAATCGTGACTCTTATAGGCAATGTGTTGTCCGTTGTCCTGGCAGTCTGGGCCGTCTACGAGGCAGACGGCCCAGGCCGACTTATCATCATTGCCTTGCTGGTCCTGACATTCCTGATTCCGGCCCTATGGTCGGCGTCTCTAGTGAGTCTTATCTGCTTTATCGGAAGATTAATTCTGGGCATCGGCTGCTTTATTTATCTCAAGTGGCAGCGGGTTATTTAGCCGTCTCTTTTCTATTTCCTATATTCGGGACAGAGAAACGACCCGGCTTTATTTTTTTAGCCATTTGCGCTCGATGTCTTCGAGCGTCTTGCCCTTGGTTTCCGGGAGCACGGCCAGCATGAAGAAGAAGTCGATGATGCACATCGCGGCATAGAGCCAGAAGGCCGAAGATTCGTTGAACCGGTCGGCGATCACCGGGAATGTCAGCGATACGAGAAAGTCCGAGAACCAGAGGATGACCGTAGCGATGGCCATGGCCCGGCCGCGGATGCGCGTCGGAAAAATCTCGGCCATGACCACCCAGACGATCGGCCCCATGGCCATGGCGAAGAAGGCCACGTAGAGCAGGGTGAAAAGAAGAACCAGGCCGCCGGTGAAGAGCTCGAATTTAAAGGCGGCGCCGAGGAGGATGAAAGAAATCCCCATTCCTGCCGCGGCCGTGAGCAGCAACGGCCTACGGCCGACGCGGTCGACGAGGACGATGGCGATGACGGTGAACAGCATGTTGACAAGCCCGACGATGGTGGATTGCCCGATGGCCGACATGCGCTCGAATCCGGCGGTCTCAAAAATCCGCGGGGCGTAATACAGGACGGCATTGATGCCCGTGATCTGCTGGAAAATGGCCAGAACCACGCCGATGAGCAGGGCCGTCCGGAATCCCGGCCGGAAAAGCTCGGATAAGGCCCCTTTCTCCAGAGCCAGGGTTTCTTTGATGTTGGCGATCTCTGCCGAGGCGGCCTCGGCATCGTCGACCCGGGTGAGAATGATATGGGCCTCGTCCTCCCGGCCCTGCTTGACCAGCCAGCGAGGGCTTTCAGGCACCCTGAGAACCAGGATAAAGAAGATGATCGAGGGCAAAGCCCCGCTGGCGAACATCCACCGCCAGTTGGAGGGGCCGATGCCGGCAAAAATCCAGTTGACGAAATAGGCGAGCAGGATCCCGGTGACAATGGCCATCTGATTGACCGAGACGAGCGCCCCCCGGATCTTGGCCGGTGCGATCTCGGAAATGTAGAGTGGGGAGAGGATGGACGCCGCGCCGATGCCCAGCCCGCCGATGAACCGAAAAATGAGGAATTCGGCCATGGTCCGCGGGATGGCACAGCCGATCCCGGAAATGAAAAAGAGAACGGCCGATATGAGCAAGAACCGCTTGCGGCCAAGCCTGTCGCTGACCGTGCCCGCGATCCCTGCCCCGAACATGCATCCGATCAAGACGATGCTGACGGCAAGCCCCTCCCCGAAAGCGGTCAGCGAGAACTGGTCTTTCAGGTAGCGGGTGGCCCCGGCGACGATGGCCGTGTCAAAGCCAAAAAGCAGGCCGCCGATGGCCGCCACGACGGATACAAATATCACATAACCGTTGCTTTTCTTCATGCTGGTCCGCCAAATTCTTTGAGCGCCTCGAACATGGCCGCCACATTCTTCAGGGGAACGTTGGCCTGGATATTGTGGACGGCGTTGAAAATGAACCCGCCGCCTTTGCCCAAGACCTCAGAACGCCGGAGGACTTCTTCGCGGACGGCCGCGGGCGTGCCGAACATCAGCGTCTTCTGGGTATCGACACCGCCGCCCCAGAAGACGATATCGCCTCCGTATTTTTTTTTGAGCTTTTCGGGTTCCATGCCGGCCGCCGAACACTGGACGGGATTGAGGATGTCGAATCCGGATTCGATGATGGACGGAACAAGCGTTTCCACCGCCCCGCAGGAATGCTTGAAGGTTTTCCAGGAGGTGTTCTGATGGATCCAATCGTTGACCTTTTTGTAATAAGGAAAGTACAGAGAGCGGAAAGTCTCGACCGAGCAGAACGTGGACTGCTGGGTGCCGAAATCCGTGCCGCAGATGAACGCCGCCTCCACTCGGTCATGGACCCTGGCCTTGATTTTCTCCAGGTTGGCCACGGCGATCTCGGTCTGCTTTTCAAAAATCTTGTGGATGTAGGGCTGCCGGGTCAGCGTCGATATGTACCATTCCTCGATGTCGCGGATGCCTTTCGGACGCTTTAGGAACGGCGCGGGGACGAGGGCGATATCGCCGAGTGCCGTCCCGCCGAATGTGGCGATCACACCCCGGCCGGTCTCTGCGGCCTGCCTTGAGGCGGCGGCAAAATATTCGAGATCTCTTTCGGAGATGGGACCGAATTCTTCCAAATTGTCATCGGGATCAAGCTTCGCCTCATCGATCGGTTCCTGACGGACGATCGTGTCGAAAAAGAAGCCGTTTTTGGGCATGCGGCCGGAGGGCGGAGCCGAGAGGTCGCCTTTGGGATAGATGAAGGTGTCGCCGTCGGCATCTTTTCGGACCTTGAAATGTTCGGAGACGAGGACTTCCGTGCCGTCGTCCATGAGCCAGGGCCTCCAGTTTTCGTTGGGGAATCCGAACAGAGTCTCGGCTGCATAAACGCCCTCGACGTCGATCCCTAGAACCCGCTTCAAATCTTCATCGATCAGGCCGAGCATTTGGTAGGGCTCGTGAACCTTGACCGGCCGTTTTTCCAGGCCGTAGTGATCGCGGAGCCCGATGACGCAGTTGACATGCATGCCCGTGACCGCGGTCGCGCCGAAATCGACGGGGATGCGGTCCGGCTCCTTGTGGTTCAGTGCTTGAATGACCCTGTCTTTGCTTGTCATGCTCTCACCCTTTCAATCCTTCTCCGGGTTTCCAGATTACCGATTTTTTACGGGATTTGCAAAAGAAATAAAATGTGGAATAGATATTGCATGGGTCCTGTCACGGCATGTTCCTGTCCGTCCTCCGACCTTTTTATTCCCCCCTAATTGCCTAGGGGGGAAGGGGGGGTTAATATTCCTAATTGAAAATCTTCAGCCATGCTTCTTCCCACCCACCACCATAAGCTGCGGGCGGACAGGGAGCATGCCGCGCCACCCATTCCATTATCTATTTAATAGGTTCTCTTCCATTTCGTGTGGGGAGGAAAGGGAAACGATCCGGAGACGGCCGAAGCGACCATGGAGGGCTCGGGAACGGCGTTAAAAACCCGGATGGGGAGCGAGGCTGTCTCCGGATCGGTTCCCAAACGATTTTTCCCCATATGAAATGGAAGAGATCCATACCCATAGCGTATCGAAGCAAAATTGTTTAAAATATGGCCTTATGCTCATAGAGAATATTCCCATTTCTCTTGACCCGAACGAATTGATCCGGCATCTTCGTCTCGGTAAGTACGAAAATGCCATGCGGCTCGTCGAAGAACTGCTCGAGACGGCCCTGCCGCTGATCGCTCCGAAAGCTTTCTACGAGATTGCCTATATCGATAAAAAGGAGGACGATGCCGTCGAGATCGGCGGATTGAGTTTCCGAAGCCGCGTTTTGCGGAAGAACCTGGATCCAGCGGAACGGGTTTTCCCTTTTGTCCTCACGATCGGCGGCCGTGTCGAAGAAAAAGCAGGCTCTTCGGGCGATCTTCTCAGGCAGTATTACCTGGAAACGATCGCCGACCTGGCCCTCCTGTCGGCCGCCGCATATTTAGAGAATTATTTAAAGAAGCATTACGGCCTTTCCAAGATCTCGAGCATGAGCCCCGGGTCTCTGCCCGATTGGCCGGTGACGGAGCAGAAGCCACTGTTTGCCCTGCTGGGAGACGCCGAGGCGACGATCGGCGTCCGGCTGACGGAGAGCATGCTGATGATCCCTAGGAAATCCATCTCGGGCATCTATTTCCCTACCGAAGTCTTGTTTTTTTCCTGCCAGCTGTGCCAACGGGAGCGCTGCCCGGGGCGAAAAGCGGTCTTCGATGAGACCCTCAAACAGACATACGGTTTGGCCGAGGAGTGACGTTCCTTGTCGCCATCCAAGAATCCATGGCTGAAGCTCCTTTCGGTTTTTCTGGTTATCTCGGCGGTTTGCCTCATTCTTGCCAGGGCTCAAGAGCCGGGGGAGAAGAAGCCTTCCGGGGTCTACGGATTTTATCTAGACAACGACCTCTTCGCCGGGACCGACCGGGGCTATACAAACGGCTTGAAATTCGTCTGGGTCTCGCCGGGCCTCAACGGCCGTCCCGCGGATTTTCGCCTGCCGGGCTGGCTGGATTTTCTGAGCCGGAAGCTTTGCCTGGCCCGGGCCCCCGGCTCCCGACGTTTCGTTTCGGCTTTTTTGGGCCAGAATATCTTCACGCCCAATGACATCGAGCGTTTCGATCTCATCGTCTGGGATCGGCCGTACGCCGGGATCGCCTACGCGGGCCTCGGCTTCCACAGAATCGGCCGGTTCTCGATGGAGACCGTCGAGCTGGATATCGGGGTCATCGGTCCCCTGTCCCTCGCCGGCGACATCCAGAAAATTCATCATAAATTCTTCGGTTTCGCGCCGCCCAACGGCTGGGCTCACCAGCTCAAGAACGAACCGGTTCTGGGGATCGCCTATGACCATAAATGGAAGCCTTGGCAGGGAGAAAAACTTGGAGGCTTCGGCTCGGACCTGGTCTTGCACGGCGGTGGGGAGCTGTCCAATGCGATCACCCGAGCCAACACGGGGGTGGAGATGAGGATCGGGTGGAACGTGCCGAACGATTTCGGCACTTCCCGTATCCAGCCGGGTAGCGACAGCTCCTCGCTGGTGGAGGAGAAGGACGGGCGGCTTTCCGGCCAAGGCCGCTTTAGCCTTCAGGCATTCTTTGCCCTTGAAGGACACGCCGCTCTGAGGGACATCTTTCTTGACGGCAACAGCTTCCGTAAAAGCCATCGGGTCGATAAAAATCCCTTCACGGCCGATATCGTCCTTGGGCTGGCCTTTCGCAGCAAACGATTCAAGCTCAGTTACGGCTTTGTCTATCAGACCAAGCAGTTCAAGACTCAAACAAGAAACCCCGTCTTTGGATCGTGGCAGATCGCTCTGGGTCTCTTCGATTGAAAAATCAAGCTTGGGCCGGCGGCTGCGGCGCAGCCGGTCGGGGGCTCTTGTTGATCCACCGCATCAGAAAGAAAACCGGGAGCCCGGTCACGAGAAAGACCGCCCCCATGAGTGCCTGCTTGGTCTGCGTCAAAAGGACGTTGACCGATATCCCCATCAGGAACAGGACGAAAAAGGCCGGCAGGACCGGGTAAAGTGGGGCTCGGGCCCCAGAATAGGGCTGTCCCGAAAGCTTCGCTTTCCGACGCAGGACAAAAATCGTCGAAGCCACGACGGCAATATTCATGCTGTCCAGGAACATGACATAGTTCACGATATTCTCGAAGGTGCTTAGAAGGGAAATCGAGAGCAGGATGATGGCGCCGAAAAAGAGGAGGGCAAATTCCTGGGTCTGGGTCCGCGGATTAACTTTTTTGAAAACCTGGGGAAGGGTGCGGTCCTCGGCCATGGCATAATAAGCGCGGGGAATTTGCATCAGCGTCACATTCAGGAATCCGGTGGCCGAGAGGAAGATGGCCAGAGAGACGAAGAGATAGCCGAAGCTGCCGAAACAGACGCGGGCCACCTCGGCTGCGACGAGCTTGGCCTCGGCGATCCCCTGTACCCCGAGGACTTTGAAATAAGCGAAGTTGATGGACAGGTAGCAGGCGATGATGATGAGCACGCCGATAAGGATGGCCCGAGGCATGTTGCGCTGGGCTTTTTGGACGTCGGCGCCGAAGTTGATCGTGCACTGGTAGCCGCCGTAGGTGTAAAACACGGAGATGAGGCCGATGGCCAAGGCCAGCCACCAGGGATTCGACGATTCTCCCGCCGCCGGCAGCGAGGCCGCCGCCGGAAACCCGTGATGCCGAAATGCCGCGAAGACAAGCAGGGCGATCATCCCGATCTTGATCAGGGTCAGGATGTTCTGGGCCCAGGCGCCCGTCTTGATCCCGAGATAGTTGATGACGAGAAGGATGAGCATCAGCCCGGCCGCCGAGAGCTGGACGGCCAGCTGGGATTGGAGCCTCTGGGGCAGGATGATCGGGTTGAGATATTCGGCGCCGATGATGGCCACCGCCGCGGCCCCGGCCCCGTTGACGATGAGCACGCTCGTCCAATTGAGCATGAAGGCCGGGAGGCTGCCGTAGCTCTCCGCGACAACTTTATAGAAGGACCCCGGCCGGGGAAAGCGGGAGCCGATCTCGGCAAAGGTGAGGGCGCCGAGCAGGCTGATCAGGCCGCCCAGGCTCCAGGCGGCAAAGAAAAGAACCGGCTTGTGAGTGGCCTTGGCCACGATGGCCGGCGTCCGGAATATGCCGATCCCGATGACGAGGCTGACGACGATCATCGTCGTATCGAACGTCGTCAGCTTCGCTTTGATGGCCATTTGTTGATGAGGTCAAACCTCAACCGTCAACACTTTAAAATCTTTGTTTCAGAAAGTCACCTCTTAAAAAAGGAATTTGTTGAATATTGAGGTTTGACCCCGATCGATGACAATCCGGGCTATTTCTCCGATTCGTACCGGGAGAGAATATCGTTGGTCGTCTGCAGAAACAGGTTGTATTTGATCTTCACGCCCTTCTCGTCTCTCAGCTTGGCGAGATAGGATTGGAGGAACTTGGTCTTTTTCGTTTCGAAGAGGCTTGAGGTCTGGGTCTCTTTTTCTTTTTCAAACTCGGCTTTCTCTGCCTGCTTTCGGTCGAGGACGCGGACGACGGCGTAGCCGTTTTCGAATCCCACGGGATCGCTCACCTGCTTGAAGGGCAGGCTGAAGGCGAGCCTGTCGATCTCCGGGTTTTCCCCTATGACGCCGATATATTGCTCCTTTTTGTGTTCGTTGATGGTCTTGTATTCCAGCTTGTACTTCTGGGCGATATCCTCCCAGTTTTTGTCTGTCAGCTTGGCCCGGACCTCTTTGATGGTGGCCAGGGCTTTGTCCTTTTTGGCAGCTTCCGTGACGTCGTTCTCGACGTCGGAGGCGACCTCGTCGAAGTTCGCTGCCCGGGGCGCCTCGGTTTTTCGCAGCTCGGCGATCCCAACCCCGCCGTAGGTATAGATGGGCGCGGAGATCTCTTTGTCCTTAAGCTTGAAAAGGGCGGTGGCGATGGCGCCCGAGGGGTCGATGTCCTGGAGGGCTTGCCCTTCCTTCAGAAGCCCCGTGTTCTGGATCTTTTGGCCGAGCTTGCGGGCGGCGGCATCCAGGTTTTTTTCCTTCTTGGCGCTTGTCTCCAGATTGCCGATCCTCTGGGCGGCCATGGTCCTGGCTTTTTGGTCGAGGAGGATGTTCCGGATCCTGGGCTTGGCCTCGGTCAGAGGCGTCGTAGCGGCCGGCTCTTTCTCCGTGACTTTGATGATGGAACTCCCGTCCTCCAGCGTGATGAGGTCGGACACTTTCCCGGTCCCGAGCTTTTTGATCTCTTCCTGTTCTTTGGCCGCGAGAGTCTGCCATTCGTAGAGGCCCCAGTCCCCGCCGGTCTTGGCCTTGTCGTCCTTGGAATGCACCTTGGCCAGAGCCGCGAAATCCTCGCCCCTCCGGATCCGGTCCATCACGCTTTGGGCTTCGGCCTGGACAAGGGCTTTGTCCTGGCCGGCAAACGGCAGATAGATGCGGCTGACCTTGAGCTTCTCGGGAATCTGGAACTGGGCCAGGTTGTCTTTGTAATACGATTCGATCTCTGATTCCCCCAGCGCGACCTCTTTTTTCAAACCGTCCGTTTTGAGAAAGACGTAAGCCGCCTCACGCTTTTCCGGGATCTTGTATTTGTCCTTGTTCTTTTCAAAATAGCTCTGCGCCTCGGCGGCCTGAGGTTTCTGGGTCAGCTCGACCTTGCTTTTTTCGAGCACCAGGTATTCAACCTTGGCGCTTTCTTTTTCCTTCTGGTAGTTCTGCCAAACCTCATCAGGCGTGACGACGACGCCCATGGTGATCACCTGGATGACCTTGTTCAGGATGATATCCTTGCGAAGGCTGCCCTCGAAATCGGCCAGGGAGATCCTGTTCCAGGTCAGCCGACGCTGGTACTCATCGAAGCCGATGAATTTCCCGTCCTGCTGGAGGCCGGGAAAGCTGATGATCTTGTCGCGGACCTCTTGGTCCGAGGCCAGAAGGCCCATGTCCCTGGCCAGCTCGGAGAGGAGGGCCTGTTCGATCATCTGCTCCAGCACTTGCTGGGGGATGTTGAGCTGCTCGATGAAGCTGCGGTTGAGCTCTTTGAACTGGTTTTTCAGGGCTTCCAGCCGGTTTCTCAGCGCTTGGAAATAGGTCTCGGAGGAGATATGCACTTTCCCGACCGAGACGAGCGCGCCGGCGCCGGCTCCTTCTCCCTTGGTCAGGCCGCCGCCCCAGACCACGAAAATGGAGACGACGAACATGGCGATGACGATCCACAGGGTGGGCTTGAGCGACTTGACGTTTTTCCGCATCGTTTTTAGCATGATCTCACCTCAGAATGTTTTGGGGAAAATTCGGTGACACACACCGAACGAGCGTCATCGGCATAACACCGAATCTTGAATTCGGTGTGTGTCACCGAATTTTCCACCGGATTTTTCATGACGATTCTTTCAGAAGGCTCCTGGCGATCACCAGGCGTTGGATTTCCGATGTCCCTTCGTAGATCGATACCACGCGGGCATCCCGGTAGATCCTTTCGATCTCGAATTCGCTGGAATAGCCATAGCCGCCGTGGATCTGGAGGGCCTGGTAGGCGATTCGATTGGCCGCTTCGGAGGCGTAGAGCTTGGCCATCGAAGCCTCTTTCGAAAAGGGCTTGTCCCGGTCGAACAGGTCGGCGGCCCTATAGGTCAACAGCCGGGCGGCCTCCAGCTGGGTGGCGCAGTCGGCGAGCATAAACTGGACGGCCTCGAACTCGGCGATCTTTTTTCCGAAGGCCTGACGCTGCCGGGCGTATTTCAGCCCTTCTTCGAGGGCCCGCTGGGAAAGGCCGACAGCCTGGGCGGCGATCCCGATCCGCGAATAATCCAGGCAGTGGAAAGCGATCGAGGCTCCCTTTCCCTCTCCGCCGAGCAGGTTGTCGGCGGGCACCCGGCAGTCCTCGAGGATGACTTCGGCGGTCGGCGATGAATGCAGCCCCATCTTTTTTTCGACTTTGGAGACCAGGAATCCCGGGAAGCTTTTTTCGACGATAAAAGCGCTGAGTTTTTTGAGGCCGGGCTCTTTCTCGGTGACCGCAAAGATGATCAGGCCGTCGGCTTCCGTGCCGCTGGTGACCCAGGCCTTTGTCCCGTTGAGAATATAAAAATCGCCCTGCTTTTGGGCCTTGGTTTTCAGGGCCGTGGCGTCGGATCCGGCCTCGGGTTCCGTGATCGAAAACGCCCCCAGGAGATCCCCCTTGGCGGCCGGCGGAAGGTAGGTAGATTTTTGCCTGTCCGTCCCGTATTTCAGGATGGAATAGCAGAAGAGCGAAGAGTGGACGCTCACGATGAGGCAGACGGTCGGCGAGATCCGGCTCAGTTCTTCGAGGACGAGGACATTGGAGATAGCGTCCGTTTTTATGCCGCCGAACTCGGCGGGGACGCTCATCCCGAGGATACCGAGGCTTCCCAGCTTCCGGATGATGGCGCCCGGGAATTCATGCCTGTCCTCCAGCTCTTTGACCCGGGGACGGATCTCTTTCTCGGCAAAATCCCGGATCATGTTCCGGAGGAGAATTTGATCTTCGCTCAGCTCAAAGTTCATCGCTTTCTCGTTTTTTTCCGGAACAGGGGGCACAGCCGCGCGTAGGTCGTGTCCAGGTCCTCGATGACGACCCTGGTCCGGCCGACGATGGGCATGAAATTCGAGTCTCCCGTCCAGCGGGGGATGAGATGGAAATGGAAATGATCGGCGATGCCGGCGCCGGCGCTTTTGCCCAGGTTCATGCCCAGGTTGAAACCATGCGGACGATAGTTCTTTTTCAGGATGTCCAGGCCCATCTTGAGAAGGTCGGAGATCTCATCGCTCAATTCCTTCCGCGATTGCTCAAAAGAGGCGATGTGCTTGTAGGGCGCGACCATCAGGTGGCCGGGCAGATAGGGGAATTTATTGAGGAGGATGAAGCTGTGGGCTCCTCGATAAAGAACGTAGCCCCGTTTGTCGTCCTTGAGGCGGCGGGCGCGGCAGAAGATGCATCCCTTCGTCTGTTCGACGTTCCGGACGTAGGGTTCTCGCCAGGGAGCCGCAATATACCTCATGATTTATTGATCAGCTCTTTGAGCAGCTTGCTCGGCTTGAAATAGAGGACTTTCTTCGGAGGAACTTTGACCGGGTCTCCGGTCCGCGGATTCCGGCCGGAGCGGGAGGGCCGGTTCCGGAAGCGGAAGCTGCCGAACCCCCGGACCTCGATTTCCTCGCCCTTGAGGATGGCGTCCTTGATCGTGTCAAAAAAGAGATTCACACCGATTTCCGCTTCCTGCTTGGGGATGTTCAGTTCCTTGGAGATTTTGTTGATGAGGTCGGCTTTAATCATCGGTTTTTTCCTCCTTTTTGTTGGCTCGTTTTTTGGGAGCATGGATATTCTTAAGCTGGTCTTTCATCAGGTCGCCCAGAGTCATCCGGTCGTCCTGGGTATCCATGTATCTCTGGTAATCCTGCTTCTGGATATCCATTTGAGCCTGCCGGAAGCTCAGGGAGATCTTCTTGTCCCGGGGGTTCAGTTTGATAACCTTGGCCGTTTTTTCCTCTCCGACTTTGAACGCTTCGGCCGGGTTGTCAATCTTCCGGTCGTCCAGCTCCGAGAGGAACACGACGCCCTCGATGCCCGGGGTGATTTCGGCGAAGAGCCCGAAATCGGCGATGCGGACGATCTTCACGTTGACCAGGTCGCCCGGCTTGTGCCGAGCAAAGAAATCTTCCCAGATATCCCCTTCCAGCTGTTTGACGCCCAGGGAAACCTTCTGCTTCTCCACATCGATATTCAAGATGACGGCTTCAGCCTCTTGGCCGACCTTGAGCTTCTGAGAAGGATGTTTGATCTTTTCCCAGGAGATATCCGAGATGTGGATCAGCCCTTCGATGCCCGGCTCGATTTCCATGAAGGCGCCGAAATCCGTGATGCTGGTGATCTTGCCTTTGACATGGGACCCGGCGTTGTATTTTTGCTTGAAAATTTCCAGCGGATGAGGAGACGACTGCTTGAGGCCCAGGGAGATGCGCTTGGTGGTTGGGTTGACATCGAGAACGGTCACCGTGACTTCCTGGCCCGTCGCCAGAAGCTTCTTGGGGTGAATCATCTTCCGGGACCAGCTCAAGTCGGACACGTGGACCAGTCCTTCAACGCCTTTTTCCAGCTCGACGAAGGCGCCAAAATCGGTCAGGCTGGTGACTTTGCCGGTTAACTTTTGCCCGGTCTTGTATTTCTCGGCGATGTTCGACCATGGATCCGGGGTCAGCTGTTTGAAGCCGAGGGAGATCTTCTCGTCCTTCTCGTTGAAATCGAGAATGACGACTTCCAATTCCTGGCCGACCTGAAGAATCTCGGAGGGATGGTTGAGCTTTCCCCAGGAGATGTCAGAGATATGGAGCAGCCCTTCCACGCCGCCGATATCGACGAAGGCACCGAAGCTCGTCAGCGACCTGACCAGACCTTTGACCTTTTGTCCCTGGGCGAGATGGCTGAAGACCTTGCGGCGTTTTTTCTCCTTTTCGTCCTGGAGGAACAGCTTTCGGGAGAGGACCGCGTTTTCGGTTTTCCGGTCGAACTTGATGACCTTGAACTTGAAGCTCTGGCCGATCATCTTCTCGGGATCCTTGACGACCCGGATGTCGGCGTGGGAATCCGGAAGGAAGGTGTTGATGCCGACATTGACCGTGTAGCCGTTCCTGATTTTCTCGGTGATTTTTCCCGTGACCCAGCTCTGGTAGTTGAAGGCTTTTTCCAGGAGGTCCAGGGCCTTCAGGACGTCGGCGATCTTTTTGGACAGGATGAAATAGCCTTGTCTAGGATCGCTGCGCTGAAGCACGGCCTCGACTTCATCACCGGGATGGGGCTGGGAAGGCTCGGCGCTTTCCAGGAATTCTTCAAGGGGGATGACCCCTTCAGACTTGAGGCCGATGTCGACCAGGACATGGCTGGGGGTGACTTTGATGACCTTGCCCTTGACCAGCTTGCCGGGGGAAATCTCTTTGGCGCTGAACTGGTACTTATCCAGCAGGTGTTCATAATCCTCGGACGTCATTTTTTCGTCTTTGTCGGGATGTTTGGTTATCTCTGACATTGGACGCGACTCTCCTCATGAGATTGTTGCTCGAAGTTCTGTTTGATTTTTTCGACAGCCTCTTCGATGGCTTCGGGCGGAGTGGAAGCCCCTCCCGAGATCCCTATTTTTTTTGCTCCGTGGAGCATTTTGGGCGTGATTTGGTCGGCGTTCTCGATAAAGTAGGTCCGGGGCAGGATCCGTTTGGAGATTTGGAAGAGCTGATACGTGTTGGAGCTATTCTTGCCGCCGACGATAAAAAGCGCCTGGACCTCCGAGGCGAGCTCGGAGGTGGCGCGCTGGCGGGTTTGAGTGGAGTGGCAGATCGTGTTGAAAACGCGAAGCTCCTCCGTTTTTTCGATCAGGGCCGAGACGACTCTCTTGAAGAGGAACAGGTCCTGAGTGGACTGGGCCAGGACCGCCCGCTTTTTTCTGAAGGCGAGGGTCGCCGCCTGGCGTTCGCTCTCTATGACGACCCCCCGGTCGCGGCTGTAGCCGATGAGGCCTTTGCTCTCAGGGTGTTGTTTGTTGCCGACGATGACGATCTCCAGTTTTTCCCCGGCCAGCTTGGCCACCAGCTTCTGGATTTTTTTCACGATGGGGCAGGTGGCGTCGACAACTTCGATTTTTTTTCTTTTGAGATGTCTGTAAACGTCCGGGGACACACCGTGGCTGCGGATGATCACCGTCCCTTCCTCGAGGTTGTTCAGATCGTCCACAGACAGAATTCCCTGGCTCTTCAGGTCGGCGATCACCCGAGGATTATGGATGAGGTCGCCGAGCGTGGAAACCTTGCCCTCTTTCCGACGACGGGTTTCTTTGGCCATCCGCAAGGCTCGTTTCACTCCGTAGCACAATCCCGTGTTCTTGGCGATGATGATTTCCATTTCTTGTGAAATGAACGATGGACTATCCTATCTAAATGAGGGCTCTTTGTCAATGCTAAGTATCGATGAAACCTTGACTTAGCGGCAAAACGGCCTCGCCGCCTCTATTTTAAAAATGGACCAAGGCCTTTGGCCTGGACGTCGGCGGGGGAAGGCATGTCTGCAAGCTCGATTGCTTTGTCCGGCTCGAGCTCATTGAAGCTGGCCAGAATGGCCCGGACTCCAGCGAGATGGCGGGCGACGCGCAGCTTGAGGGGGATTCCGTCCGGGCCGTAGGGCACGAACAGGCGGCCCAGGCGGGCCGCCTGTTCATAGTATTTGTCTTTTCCGTCCACGATCAGGGAGATCGTCGGCCTGCCCTTGAGGCGACCGTGCGAGGCATTCGGGGTCTCAAGGAGCACCGCTTTGATGCCGGCCGCATCGCCCCATTCCCTGTGGGTCAGCCCGCGAAGGTTGGGCGGCGAGGCTTCCAGGCGGAACTCAAATCCTTCGGCCTGGAGCTCCATCTGGGCGATCGCGGCCAACTCCGACGCGTTCTCATGGAAGACGATGGCATTGATCACCGGATACTCGGGCGCCGATTCATGCAAATCGATGCCGAGCTCGATGCCCTCTTTTTGGATGAGGGCCATGACTGCGAAGGCCACTTTTTCCGTCAAATAGCCGGTGGCTTTTCCCGGATAAGCCCGGTTGAGGTTGCGCGCTTCGATGCCGGCCAGCTTTTGTCCCATGGGATTGACGTAGATCGTCGGGTCCGGCCACTGATGGACGGGATTGGTGACCCTGGATCCCAGCCGGAACCACCTTCGGCCTGCCGGGGTTTCTAGGAAGAAGCGCTGCGGACTTCCCTCTTGGGGATCGCTGTGGGTAAAACCGCTGGCGTTGGCCCAGGGAATGATAACGGCCTTCCCTTGGGCCGCCCGGATCGTTTCGGCCAGGAGGATCGCCGTCATAGTGCCGGCCGGCTCGTTGGGGTGCGTGCCGCCGACGATGAGGAGGTTCCCTCCTTTGGCCGCGCTGTCGAAGATAAAAACCTCCGTGTCTCCGGCCGTGTCTTTGAGGGCCGGAAAATAATCGCTGAGCATCTTTTTCGCCGTCAGGCCCGAGCTGGGAAAAATCTCATCGTCCTGGCGCATGCTCAGGAATTCGCGCCCGGAAAAGAATCCGACGGCTAGCGTCAGCGCCAAGAGCAGCGAGCCTGCAATTATGTGCTTAGTTTTCATTCCATTAATAAGAAGGAACGGGCGTGGGTGGCACGGATGCTGCCCCGCCACCCACGAAGCGCCTGAGAAAATTATTCCGGAGACACGATAGGGATTTTGAACTATTGATATTAATCCCCCCTTCCCCCCTTGAGAATCAAGGAGGGAAAAACGGTTCGCGTCTCCGGAGCGGTCGGTGGGAGGGTCTTGCGCAAGTGCGTTAGGGGCACGTCCGTGACAGGACCCGCGCCAACCTTTCTTCTTGATCTCATTCTACTCAATTAAAAAAAGCCTCAACAGGAACAGGACGAGCACCAGCACCAGGCTCGCCTGTTTCCAGAAATTTTTCTCGCGAAACAGGTACCAGACAAGCTGGATCGTCATGTAAAGAACGATCAGATGATAGAGAATGCGCATGTTCTTAGATAACCTTATCCAGCAGGGGAGCGAGCAGCAGGACGCCGATCCCCATGGCCAAGATCAAAAAGGCAGGGATCATGCAGTGACGCAGGACCCGGAAGAAATTCTTTTCGCCGACCACCTGGGCCGAGAATCGCGCGGCCATAGCCGCGGGAGGCATCAGGTCTCCGATGCCGACGATCGCCGAAAGGGCTGAAGAGGTGATCAGGGCGTTTTTCTCGATCAGCGCCAGCAAGAACGGGACACCGAGAACGGAGGCCGACCCGAAGGCCGAGACGCCGCCGAAGAGAGGCATGCTGACCGCGATGCTGAGATAGAGCAGGGCCGGAGGCAGAGCGAGAAAGGTCATCACGGCCCAGCCACGCCCGCCGGTCAGGGTCATGACCTGAACGAACATGCCGACTCCGGCCAGGATGGAAAGAATGGGCATAGCCTCTTCCATGGCTTTCTGGGTAGCCTTGAAAAAGTTGAAGCGCCGGCCGCAAAAAAGTCCGGTCAGGCTGCCGACGAAGAAGATCGCCGGGAGGCCGAGGTCGGGGATGGGGCCGATACGGAAATTCTGGAGAACCATCAGGACGAGGACAACGAGGAGCGGGAGGTAGAGCCGAAAGCCGTATTTCTCCCGGAGAGATGCCGGCAAAAGAAACTGCATCTCTTCCCTGCTTACGATCCGGAGGTCTTTGGTGCCCAGCCAGAGGGCGATGATGACGGCCGGCGGCACGGTGATGATCAGAAGCGGCAGCGTCAATCCCACATACGGCATGTCCACGCCGCCGCCCATGATCATGACCAGGATGTTGACGGGAGGCGCGATCATGCCCAAGATGGCGCCTACGGCAATAAAGGCAGCGGCTTTGAGCCGGGGCAGGCCGAGCTTGATCAGGACAGGAGCGATGAGCGGGCCGGTGCTCAGGACGGCCGCCAGCGACGATCCCGTGATCATCCCCGGGAACATGATGAGCAGCATGACGGTCAGGAGCAGGAGAATCTTGTTTTTATAAAAGGCCCTGAGGATGGCGGCTACCAGGCTGTCCAGGATGCCGGACTCCTGGAGGACTTTCATGAAGATCATGGCTGAAGCGATGATGAGGATGATGTCGAAGAACCCGAAAGCGCCCTCGACGAGATGCCTCAGGGCGATCCCTTCGCCGCCGGCGAGCGACCCGGCCAGCGCGGAAAGGGCCAGGCTGATGCCCATGGGGAGTTTGAAAACCGTGGCCAACAGGACGAAAACGGCCACCATGAGCAAGAGGATCAAGAAGTCAGGCATATTTTTAAAAAGGGCGCGGGACCTGTCACGGCACGTCCCCGTCCGTCCTCGCTAAAGACCCTCCCACCCACCACTCATTAGCTGCGGGCGGGCGGGGAGCATGCCGTGCCACCCGCGCCAACTCGCTTTTCGTAATGGGCATTTGATTATGATTTTACCTTTTAAAAGAGGCCTTCAGAGGGACGACGACATCCAGGATCTTGTCGACTTCGATCAACGGGATGTTCTTCGCCGTGCAGATTTTCGTGAAGATGCCGTCTTTGTTTCCCGATTTGACGACGATGACCATTTGGGCGGAGGGCAGGTATTCCCCGATCATTTCGTCCGTCAGCTGGCCGCGCCTGGCTTCCCCGCCGATGTGAAGGCAAAGGACAGGGACGTTCCTTTTCTTTGCCTCGGCAAGAAGCTGGGCGATCCTCTCTTTCTCTTTGTTTGTATCGAGGCCGGCGGCTCCCAACCCCTTCATGCTTGCGCCCAGCACCAGGATCAGGGCCTTGTGATTTTCGAGGTCTTTGCTGACGGCAAATTTGGCCAGGTCCGCCTTCAGCTCCGCTTTTTTAGCCAGCACCGAGGCCTGCAGTCCGTCCGCGCTCTGGCCTGCCGAGGTGATCAGGGCCGGCTGCTCAAACAGGGCTTTGGCTTCCTGCCGGCCGAAAGAATAGACGGCGATGACTGCGAAGACAAGGAGAACGGACAGGATAGTTTTTTCCCAGGTCATCTTCATGGAAAGCTCCTTTTTTTAATATCCGGCGCCGACGCCGTCCCGCCTGGAGTCCGCACCGCCGAGGATGATCTTTTTATCCTTGAGGATCATCAGGCCCTGGGCGCCGCCGAAATACTTATCGTAATCTTCTTTGACGGCGATCTCGTGGCCCAGCGCTTCGAGGGCTTTGAGCGTCGCCTCCGGAATGCGCGACTCTATAGAGATCGGCCGGGGCTTGCCGCTCACCGAATAACTGAAGAACCGCGGCGCTTCGATGGCTTCGTCCAGGGACATCCCGAAGTCGACGATGTTGATGATGATCTGGACGAGCGAAGAGAAAATCCTCGTTCCGCCCGGGGAGCCCAGCACGAGAAGCGGCTCGCCTTTTTTGAACATGATCAGCGGGCCCATGGAGCTCGTAGGACGGCGGTTGGGATTGGGCGCGTTCGGGGATTTGGGGTTGGATGAAAAATCGGCCATGTGGTCGTTCAACAAAAAGCCCGTCCCCTCCGGGACGATTCCCGCGCCGAAGAAGTCATTGATCGATTGGGTCAAGGAAACGATGTTCCCGTCTTTATCGATGACGCAGACATGCGTGGTATTTTCTTTCTTTTCTTGGGCGGGATCAAACACGGCGTAGGGGTAGGCGGCCGCGGTCTTGTCCGGAACTATTTTCTCCCGGGTCCTCCGGGCGTAATCCTTCGAGAGAAGCCCAGCGACCGGGATCGTCACAAAGTCCGGGTCGCCGAGATAATGTTCCCGGTCGGCGAATATGAACCGCATGGCTTCGCAGAGATGGTGGATGGTGGCGACCGAATTATGCCCCCAATCCTTGAGCGGCCAATTCTCGACGATGTTGAGAAGCTGGAGGAGGTGGAGTCCGCCCGACCCGGGCGGCGGAAGGGTGTAAATCGTGAAGTCTTTGTACGTCCCTTGGAGCGGCGTCATTTCTTCCGGTTCATACCCGGCCAGGTCTTCGAGGGTCATGATGCCTTCCTTGGCTCGGACGGCCGCCACGATCTTCCGGGCGATTTCTCCCCTGTAAAATTCCTTGATCCCCTTCGTCGTGATCAGGCGCAATGTGGCGGCCAGCTCGGGATTCTTGAACGTGTCGCCGGGCTCATAGGCGACGCCGCCGTTGAGATAGCAGGTCGTCTCCCCCGCATTTTTCAGGAGCTTTTCATATTCGTCCTTGTTGATCGTGCTGAAGGTCAGGCTGACGGGGAAGCCGTCGGCCGCGATCTCGATCGCCCTCCGTGCCGCTTCGGCCAGGCTTTTTGTCCCGTATTTTTCCAGGGCATAGCTCCATCCGGCGAGCATCCCCGGGACACCGACGGCCGTGCCGCGTTCGGTCCTCCATTGCTCCAGAGCTTCCCCTTTGTTGGCGAACATCGTCGGCGTCGCGGCGGCCGGCGCTTTTTCCCGGAAGTTGACGGTCGTCACCTTTTTCGGCTTGGCCAGATAGATGACCATAAAGCCTCCGCCTCCGATCCCCGAGGCAAAAGGCTCGGCGGCATTCAAAGCAAAGGCCGTGGCGACGGCCGCATCCACGGCATTGCCGCCTTCCTTCAGCATGTCCAGGCCGGCTTGGGCGGCCAGCGGATGGGCGGCGACGACCATACCCTTTCGTCCCGCATAATTAAAGGGCGCATGTCTGTCCTGAGGGGGCTCGGGCATTTTCACTAATTGAGGCCGGCAGGTAGAAAGGAATAGAGCGGCAGCGATCGCCGTAAAAGCCGCGGCCCGTTTCATGCGTTCTCCTCCTCCATGAGTTTCTTGAGCTCCTCCTCTTTGGGAAGGTCCTCGAGCGAATTCAGGCCGAAATAGACCAGGAATTTATCCGTTGTCCGGTAGAGCAGCGGCCTTCCCGGCGCCTCCTTGCGGCCCACGATCTTGATCAGCTTTTTTTCAAGGAGGGAATGCAGGGCGTAAGTGGAGTCACAGACCCGGATCGCCGAGATCTCGGGCAGGGTCACCGGTTGATGGTAGGCGATCGCCGAGAGCGTCTCGAGGGCCTGGTGGGAAAGCTTCGATTTTCTTTCGATCTGGAGCAGGCGCCGGACGTAGGGGTCGAACTCCGGCTTTGTCGAAAACACATATCCTCCCGCGGTCTGGATGATACGGATGGCGCCTTCGCTCGCGGCATAGGCCCCCACCAAGTCCTGGACGGCCTGAGCGACGTCTTGCTCCGGGACGTCCTGGAGGACCTCTTTCATCTTCTCCGGCGTCAGGGGCTCGACCGAAATGAAGATCATGGATTCGATGATTTCTTTGAGCTTTTCAGCCATGGGTTGCCTTTCCATGGGCTTCTTTTCGAAGCCAGACTTTGATCGTGTGGAAGAGCTGCTCCTGGATGGCGATGACCAAACGAGCCTTGATCAGCTCCAAGAGACAGAAGAAGGCGATCAGCGCTTCTTCCAGAGTTTCCTGTTGGCCGAGGTATTCCAGGAAATCCAGGTAATGGCGTTCCTTTAGGACGTTGACGATCTCGTTCATTTTCTCGGCCATCGTGACTTCTTTGCCCTTGATGACCTTAATGTCCTGTCCCTGCCTCCGTTTCATCATGGTGAAGAACGACTCGGCCAGGTCGAACAGGGAAACTTCGATGAGGTCCAGGTCTTCGTCCGGCAGCGGCGAGGTGAGGGCCGACCGCTTCCAGACCTGCATCTGCTCGTCCTCTTTTTCCCGGAGAACCTGGACAACGGCCTTGATCGTCTGATAATCCATGAGCCGGTCGGTGAGCTCTTTCCGCGGCTCTTCCTCGGGCACGAGCAGCTGCTCGCGGGGGAGGAGCATCTGCGATTTGATATAGATTAGGAGCGCGGCCATGAGCAGGAACTCGGCCTCCCGGTCCAGGTTGATCCTGTCCTTGCGGCTCAAGTAGTCCAGATATTCCCGGGTGATCAGGGCGATAGGGATATCCTGAATGTCGATCTTTTTCTTTTTAATCAGGAAGAGAAGCAGGTCGAGCGGGCCTTCGAAAATTTCGAGCCTGACCTGGTAGCTTTGTTCGGCGTCCATCAAAATCCGAGCGCGGTCCTGACCTCGTCCATGGTCTGCTGAGCGACCCGGCGGGCTTTCCGGTTTCCTTCCTGGAGAATGTCCCAGATCCGCTGAGGATTCTTTTCGAACTCGTTTCTTCTTTCCCGGAAGGGGGCGAGCGTTTCGATCAAGGCGTCGATGACGACCTTTTTGCACTCGAGGCAACCGATGCCGGCCGTCCGGCAGCCCTGGGCGATCTCGGCCTGCTTGTCCTTGGGGACAAAAGCCTTGTGGAAGGTGAAGACGGGGCAGTCATCAGGCTCGCCGGGGTCGCTCCTCCGCATGCGCCTTGTGTCCGTGATCATCGGAGCGATCTTTCCCCGGATGACTTCCGGCGAATCCTTGAGATAGATGGCGTTATTGAACGACTTGCTCATTTTGCGGCCGTCCGTGCCGGCCAACCTTGGAACCTCGGTCAGGAGGGTTTGAGGTTCCGGGAAGATCGGGCCAAAGATCCGGTTGAAGCGACGGGTGATCTCCCTGGCCAGCTCAAGATGAGGGGCCTGGTCTTCACCGACAGGGACGATATCGGCCTTATAGATGATGATGTCGGCCGTCTGAAGCACAGGATAGCCGAGATAACCGTACGTGTGGATGTCTCTGTCCTGGAGCTCCGCCTGCATCTCTTTGTAAGTGGGCACCCTTTCCAGCCAGGGCAGCGGCGTGACCATGGACAGGAGGAGATGGAGCTCGGCGTGTTCTTTGACTTCGGACTGGACGAAGATCACGCATTTTTCCGGGTCCAAGCCGATGCTCAGCCAGTCGATGGCGACCTCGAACACGTTGTCCCTGATGGCCTGGGATTTCATATATTCCGAGCTCAACGCGTGCCAGGTGACGATGGAATAATAACACTGGTAGATGTCCTGAAGTTTGATCCAGTTGCGGAGGGCGCCGGCCAGGTTGCCCAGATGGCAGGGGCCCGTCGGGCGGAGCCCGCTCAAAACGACTTTTTTTGGTCCGGCGTTTTGTTCGGTCATCGGAGAACAAGGCTGAGGAAAAAATTGATCATGAAGATGATCATGTCCAGGACGCCCAAATAGATCAAGGCCAGCACGATCAGAATCGAGAAGGGCCGGATCCGTTCATACTTCTGGGCCGCTTCGTCCGAAAGGAGGCCCATGAGGACGCCGCTCCCGTCCAGAGGCGGCAGCGGGATGAGGTTAAAGACGGCGAGATAGATATTGATGAGGATGGCCAAATACAGGATCATGGCCAAGCCCTCGAGCGGGAAAAAACCCTGTGGGAGGACGGCCCGCGAGAGTTCTCTGCTTCTCAGGAAATAATTCACGCTGGGGCTGGCGAACTTGAGGATGAGGAGAAGGACGAGCGAGCCGGCCGCCACGAGGATGTTGGACAGGGGACCGGCCGCTGAGATGACAAGGTTGTCGCGGCGGGGGTTCCTCAGATTGTAGGGATTGACCGGGACGGGCTTTGCCCAGCCGAAGGCCGGCAGGCCCATGAGTGCCAGGAAGACGGGGAGAAGAATGGTTCCGATCGGATCAATATGAGCCAGGGGGTTGATGCTGACCCGGCCCAGGTTGTAGGCCGTTGGGTCTCCCATTTTGAAGGCGGCCCAGCCGTGAGATGCTTCGTGAACCGTAATGGCGAACAAAACCACGAAAATCTGGAGGATAATGGATACGATGTTCATTTTTTAACCTGGGGTATTTATAGCATAAGCGGGGCGCTTTGAAAAGAGATTCGCTCCCCTTCTCCCCCTTTCGTTTCGTCTCGTGGATTAGCCGCGATTGCTCTTTATGGGTGAGACGGCCGGCATAAAAATCACCCCTGTTTCCGTCCAAAAAGGCGATTGCCCTATCTTCCCAACCCGTTAAGATCAATGATGAAAATGCCAGAGGTATAGATATGTCGAATTTGGAGCCACGGCCACAATGATCCCGGAACAAAGACAAGAAGAGCAGAGACGGACACTCGAAGAGCTGCTCAAGTCGGAAGAGAAATACCGGGCCATCATCTCGGGGATCGAAGAGGGCCTTGTCTATGCCGACCGGGAAGGCCGGGTCCTTGAGGTCAACGATTTTTTCCTGAAGCTCATGAAGCGGGAAAAACGAGAGGTCCTGGGTCATACCCTCTGGGATTTCCACGTCGGGCCGGTCGCGGATAAGCTCAGAGACCACCTCGAAAAATTCCGGCGCGATCCCCATTCGTCCCAGGTCGTCTATCAAAGAAACTTCTACGGCCGGGAAGTCATTTTGCATATCAAGCCCATCTACCGCCGGCAGCAGTATGATGGAGTCCTCTTGAACATCATCGACGTCACAGAGCTCGTCTCGGCTCGAGAGCAGGCCCAAGCGGCCAGCAAGGCCAAAAGCGAGTTCCTGGCCCAGATGAGTCATGAGATTCGAACACCCATGAACGGGATCCTGGGCATGACCGAGCTAGCCCTCGGCACGAATCTTTCACTCGAGCAGCGAGTCTATTTAAAAGGCATCAAATCATCGGCCGAATCCCTGATGTCCCTGATCAACGATCTCCTGGATTTTTCCAAGATCGAAGCCAGAAAGATGGAAATGGAGGCTTCTCCCTTCGACCTGGAAAATCTCGTTTTTGAGACCCTTCCTCCGCTGGCCGTCCAGGCCCAGAAGAAGAAGCTTGAACTGATCTGCGATATTCCCTCCCAGGTGTCTCGGGCCGTTGTCGGCGATTCAAAACGTCTGCAGCAAATCCTGATCAACCTGATCGGCAACGCCATCAAGTTCACCGAAAGGGGCGAAGTGGTCTTCTGTATCCAAGAGGAATCAAGGACGGAGGATCAAGTCTTCCTTCATTTCACCATCACCGACACCGGGATCGGCATTCCCGAGGAAAAGCAAAAGACCATCTTCGGAGCCTTTGTCCAGGCGGAAAGCTATATGACGCGAAAATACGGCGGAACAGGATTGGGCCTGTCCATCTCCACGCAGCTGGTCGAGCTTTTGGGAGGCAAGATCTGGGTCGAAAGCATCGTCGGAAAAGGGAGCCGCTTTCATTTTACGGCGCGCTTTGGCTTCCAGAAGGACGCATCGGGAAAGCCCGTTCGGGCCGAGACCGTGGACTTTAAAGGACTCCCCGTCCTTCTCGTGGATGATCATGTGACGACCAGCCGCTTCTTGAAGAGATTGGTGACCTCGTGGAACCTGAGCCCCACCGAAACGGGGAGCGCGGAGGATGCGACCATTCTTCTGGACCGGGCCAGGCAAAAAAAAGGCCCGCCGTTTACCGTCATCCTCGTCGACGCCCATCTGCCGGGCCAGGACAGCTTCCTCCTCCTCGATTATCTCAAGACCGAGCCCAACCTGGCCAAGTCCATCATCATGATGTTGAACTCGTCCGGGACCGATGGAGATAAGGCGCCCTGGAAAAAATTCGGGATCTCGATGTACCTGAACAAACCCCTCAAGCCTTCCGACCTCCTGGAAAAAATCAAAGAAATGACGGGGATGGCGGCTCGGAAGGAAGAAAATGTCGCCCCGGCCCCAGCCAAGCTCCCCGACCAACAGCCTCGTCGGGCGTATCGAGTCCTGATCGCGGAGGATAATATCGTCAACCAAAGAGTGGCGATCTATATGATGGAAAAACAGGGGCACCATGTGTCGTATGTCCAGAACGGAGAGGAAGTCTTGGACGCCATGGAGAAAAACATCTTTGATCTCATCTTGATGGACGTCCAGATGCCTTTGATGGACGGGCTCATGGCCACCGACCTCATCCGAAAAAAAGAGAAAGCGACGGGCGCTCATATCCCCATCGTGGCCATGACCGCCCACGCCATGAAAGGGGATCGAGAACGCTGTCTGGCCGCCGGCATGGATGACTACGTGGCCAAGCCTCTGAATGCCGCCGACCTTTCCCAGGCCATCGAACGAGCCATCCAGCTCTCTCGAAGAAAAAGGTAGCGGCTTACTTCTTGTCCGCCCTTTTCCCCTTCCTTCTTTAGGGCAGACGATCATGCCTTTCTCCGCCCGGTAGCCCTGTCTGCGGCCCGTCTGGGCCGGCAAGATATCTTTGCCTCCCATTTTAAATATCTATATAATGAATGGGCGAATTCTAAAAGCCCAAATTCCAGAACGAAAAAATCCAGGATGGAATCAAGGCGGCCAGGTCGATGAGCCCCGAAATCATCAAGCGAATCCAGAGAGGTCCGATGTCGGATTCGGCCCCGGATTATGTCGGCCTCTACACCAAAGAGCTCCAGGGCGATTTTTACGGCGCGGACTATTATCGACCGCCGCTCTGTGAAATTGACAGCGCCATCATCTATGACGACGGCGAAGACAAGCGGACGGTAGCCTCCTTCATCGCCATGAAC
>JAPKZH010000088.1 GCA_026393905.1 Candidatus Aminicenantota bacterium | reverse complement strand
TCCTTCCTTGATCGGTTTCCTCTCCTTCAGCCGGCGGAGGGCGTTATCGATCTCGTCATACCGGCGCTCGTGGATCGCCTGCCGTTCCTTTTCGTTCAGACAGAGGGCGATGTAACCCCGGACTCCCTCCGCGACATGCCGCTTTTTCTTGACGTAAAACGTCGCGTTCTTCAGCCGGACGCGGTGCCTCATCGAGACCGGATCGTCGCTCAGGAGCCGATCCGCCTCCTTCTTCAGCCCCTCCTTGAGTGCCAGGCCGCACAGAACCTGATATCCCAGCCCCCGGGCCTCCCTGATATTCAGCCGCGAGCTCACGCCGCGGTCCCAGACCAGACAGATGTCCCGGATCTCATCCTCTTCAAACTCCCGCAGGACGTCCGGCAGCGTCCGGGCGTCGAAGATGTGCCCCTCGTAAACCTTATGGAAGATCGGCAGTCCTTCCTTCTGGGTCACGGCCAATCCGATCTGGATCTGGGGGTCCTTGCGTCCGTCGGCGTTGTGCCCCCGTTTGGCCAAAGGACAGCACAAGCCGTAGAAGTAGACGTTGGTCAGGTTATAGAAGTACCCCGAGGGAGAGACGTTCAAGACCGTTTTCAACCGCCGGAAGATGCGGCGCTGGACTCCGGCCAGGTCGTCGACCGCGTCGATCGTCCCCAAAAGCTTCTTGTAGGTGACGTCGGGGATGTCCAAGAGGTTCGCGATCTCGGTCTTCTGGTACCATTGGGCCAGGCCGCTAATGCTGTCGCGGGAGATGCAGTGGGCGTAGGCCAGGCTGAGCAAGTATTCTCCCGCGTCTCCCAGGAGGGAGGAGAGATCGAGCTCCCCGGCGATCTCGTCCAAGACGAGCAATGGGCCGTAGATGGCGACTTTATCGATCGAGGCGCGCTCGACGGACCCGGTCAGGAAGGGTTTGTTGTCGACTTCCTTGCCGACATATCGGATATGTTTCTGGACGACCTTGCCGTCGACCCAGGAGTTTTGGACCTCAGCCAGGTAGATCGAATTTCCCCGTTTTATTTTTCTGATGAAGCTCATGGTGTTTATTATGCACACCATGATATGAAATGTCAAGAGACGCCTTTCCCACATCCTGTTGATATTCCAGGAACTTACATAACGCCGGATTCTAGTGTATAATATTTATGGAAAAGTCACGTAAACTAATGTTCGGGTGTTGCATATTTAACTAGAATGAATTAGAATGAATACGAACGAAATTAAAGGATTGAGTGCAATGCCTAAAACCATCACTCTGCGGCTTTCGGACGAGGATTACGACGCCTTTGCGGCCTATGCCAAGGCGGAGAACAGGAATCTGGCCAAGACCATCGAGACGCTAGCCCTGAAGCAGCTCGAAGAGGCGCTGTTTGCAGATGCTTTTGAGATGGAAGAGATACTCGCCAACAAAGATCTTTTACGACGCCTTAAAAGCGGCAGCCAGCAGGCCAAAAAAAATCGGGGAAAATTTGTTGGTTAAATTTCGGATCTTCGAGACAGGTCAATTTCAGGAAGACCTGAAAACGAGATTGGCACAAAGATCAAAAATAATTATCGCAAAACTCCACGGCTACGTTTACCCGCAGCTCAGAAAGCAGCCCTATTTCGGCAAGAATATCAAGAAGCTCAAAGGATATAAGCCCGATACATGGCGCTACCGAATTGGAAATTATCGTTTCTTTTATGAAATCGACGATAAGCGAAAAATCGTTTCTATGATAGCAGTTGAGGCCAGATCAAAAAGCTATTAATGCATCGGCTAGCGGCTACCTTGAATTTTTCCTATCGTCATCTCATATCAATCCCGCCGGCAGAAGAATTTGAATTCGAGAAGATTGGACAACTGGCTGGGGTTAAACCTACTCGTTATGGCCGGGGTCAAACCTACTCGTTACGCAGAATTCTCTCGGGGAACATGCGTAATGAGTAGGTTTTACCCCGAATTATTCGTAGCGGAGGGCTTCGATCGGGTCGAGCTTGGAGGCTTTGCGGGCCGGATAGAAGCCAAAAAATATTCCTACGGAGCCCGCGAAAATAAAAGACAAAAGAATCGATCCGGAGGAAACCACCGTCTCGATTCGAGAAAAGATCGGAATGTACTTCAACACCTTTGAGACGCCTATTCCGAAACCCACTCCCAGAAGACCGCCCATGAGGCTCAAGGCGATGGCTTCGGACAGGAATTGGACAAGGATGTCCCGCTCCCGAGCCCCGACCGACATCCGGATTCCGATCTCTCGGATCCGCTCCGTCACGGACACCAGCATGATATTCATGATCCCGATCCCGCCGACGAGAAGCGAAATCGCGGCGATACTTCCCAGCAGCAACTGCAAGACGCCCATGGCGCTCTCCATGCTTTCCGCGATATCCGCCAGGTTTCGGACATTGAAATCGTCGTCTGCCTCCGGCGGGAGGTTATGCCGGTCCCGGAGGAGGACCTCGATCTCCTGTTGCGCCTTCGACATCGCCTGCGGGGAGACCGCCGAAACATCGATCGATTGGATAAACGTATAGCGGACTAATCTCCTCGAGGCCGTCGTATAAGGAACGCAGGCCAGGTCATCCCGGCTGCCGAACCCGCCGGTTTCGCCCTTGGATTTCAGGATCCCGATGACTGTGAACGGCACCCGCCGGATGCGGATGACCTTTCCAATAGGATCCTCACCTTCGTCAAAGAGGTAATTTTGGACATCGCGGCCGAGGATGCAGACCTTGGCTGCCGATTGAACCATCTCTTCATCGAAAAATATCCCCCGCTCCATCTCCCATCTTCGGATCTTGGGATACTGTTCGCTGACGCCCTGGATCTGGGTCCTCCAATTCTTGTTTCCGTAAATGACCTGCGACTGCGTGTTGATATTCGGGGACGTCGCCTGGACCGAAGGACAGTGCTCCTTGATGGCCGCGACATCTTCGAATTTCAGGGTGCTTCGGAATCCGAAACCGGTCCTGACTCCCCTGAGATTCATGCTCCCGGGGCGGACGACAAGGAGATTGGTGCCCATGCGGTCGAATCGTTCCTGGATCCCCTTCTTGGCCCCCGTGCCGATGCTGACCATAGCGATCACCGAGCCAACGCCGATGATGATTCCCAGGGCCGTCAGAAATGTGCGCATCTTGTTCCGGCCAAGAGCTCTGAACGAAACCCTAAAAATTCTGAAAACGTTCATCGTCCGTAACCTCTATCCATCAACATCTTGATCCTTGGGATCTCAAATTAAAAATATATTATATCAGTAGTGTCTAATCGAGAAAATTGAAAAGTCTTCCATCATGCACGTAATACAGAAGATACGCCTGTTTTCGACCGTAATCGATTTGAACTCAAATTGTATATTCTTGCCTCGTAACTTCAATTATTACAACACATATATTCGCTAAAAAATCT
>JAPKZH010000321.1 GCA_026393905.1 Candidatus Aminicenantota bacterium | reverse complement strand
TTATATTCTCCACGAAGAGAAAATTATTTCATCGGCCTTAGCGGAAAAAATGGCCAGGATGGTGGGCTTCCGCAATATCATCGCCCATGATTATGAAAAACTGGATTACGGAATCGTCTATGACGTCCTGCAGAGACGCTTAAAGGATGTGGCAGCTTTTCTCGCGAAGATATCCGCGGTTATAAAAAAATATTGACCGGCAAAAGTCTGGGCCGATTTGTCGATGTTTCTGGGCTAGCGGATAAGAGCGTTGAACAGGAGTTTGAACGTGCCGTGGGTCTGGGCTCGATGCTGGGTCCGGAACCCGATGAGGACAACCGTGCCCTCGCCGTATTTGGCCGCGATCATCCCTGCCTTCTTGGATAGATTCTCTTCCCCGATGAGCCAGCCGCTCTGAAGAATATCCCGTTCGGCATAGGTCACAATGGTCTCGTACCGCTCGTTGTAGTCAGTGGGAGTGATCTCGAAGGCCGGGTTGCCGCCCAAGAAAACGACCAAGCCTTCTGAAGGCATCCCGTAAGCCAACGGGTGGTTGTTGTCAAATTTCACCTTGAGCGTCGATCCCGGACACCAGAACTCCTTCGAGCTCTTATTCGCCAGCGCGTTGCGGATGGGCAAACCGAATTTTTCGATCGCGAAGCCTGTGGCCTGACCGAGCGTTACCAGGGTGCCTTCTTTTTGAACAAACGCTTTCAGCGCTTCGACCCCTTCATTGCCGATGCCGCTTCGGTACTCAGGGGGAACCGGACTCATCGGACGACCCCTCTCGCCTCCGGATACAGTAGATCTCTCGCCGGTGATCATAGCCGTCGAATCATCCGGCAGGATGATGACGTCGTACTTGACGTTGAGGTCGCCCTTCTTGATCTCGGCATCCATCAGCGTCGTGTAGGGGAGAGAGAACTGCTCGAGCAGAAAACGGGTCCAGCCTTCGTCCATGTTGCCGCCCGAGTACCGCTGATACATGCCGACGCGCAGCCGCTTGACCTCGTGGTTGGCCTGCTTGACTTCGCTTTTCAGCGCCGCAAAGTCAACGCCGGTCAGCCTGGCGATGTCCGCGATGACTGCTTCATGCCCCGCGGCGGCAATGAAGAAGTCCCCGGGCTTGAGCCCGTCTCCTGCCTTATCGATGCGCCGCACCGTCACGCCCTTCCCGATGAGAAGACTCGCGGCTTTGAAGCTGTCATTCAGTCTGCCGTCGAACATGTATCCGAACGCTCCTCTGGTGACTTTGCCGACAGCCGGCACGGGTGCGGCCAGTTTCGGAAAGTCGCCTTTCACCGCGTTGTCAAGCGGGTCAACGCGAACGCCCATGAACTCGAACATCGTGTCCGTCGCCATGTCGTAGGGCCGCATCGGAGATCCGTCTTTGGCCCGGGTCCAATCGTTGTCGGGATAAAATGTACGGCTCAGCAGATACCTGATTAGACCCATCTTGGGCTGGGCCGGCGAGACGATGTAGGAACCCGCTGGATAGGTCATACCATCTGTCGTCGTAAACCCTTTCGGCGCCCGTTTGACCTCGATGCCCTGGACCAGCAGCTTGTTGACCAGCTTCACGGCGGTCAATGGATCGTGCTGGACCGCTGGGATCACGTAGGCCGCCGGCTTGCCCTGGGCGCCCCGCTCCGTCTGCCGCTTGGCCTTCAGGTAAGCGTTCCAGAGCACGGTTTCTTTATTTCTGGCCGCCAGGTCCAAGAGCGCCCAGGCCGAAACCTTCTGCCGCTCGACGATATCCCGGAGCCTCCACCAGCCGCCCGGCCAGGGGTTCGGAAAGTTGGTCTGTTCCGCATACGCCGGCAGGCCCCGGGCACCGCCCTGGAGCTGGCTTGGATCAATGTAAAGGGGAGTCGCCAGCTTGGCGCTTGCGGACTCGGTGAGCATACCGGCGATGTTGTGGAACGGCGTGATCCAGTGAAATCCGAAATGGCCCCAGCCGGAATACTGGGACATGTTGATGATGCCCGATAAACCGGCTTCCTCTTCTTTATAAGCGATGTGGGCGCCGTACCAGCTCATCTCCCGCCAGACGAGGGGATCGGCGAGCGGACGAATGGGCTCGGCGTAGGGTGGGACGTAGATCCGGGCGCCGTAGCTGCCCATGTGGTGATGGTCGAGGTAGGCCTGCGGGATCCAGTCCGTGAACAGGATCTTCGCCATATATTGCGACTCGATCATGTTGGTTTGAAAAGCGTCCCGGTTATTGTCGTGGCCGACATATTTGTGATACAGCCAGGGGAGGCCCGACCCCTCATATTCCGTTCCCAGGGTCTTCTGATACCAGTCGGCGACCATGATCGCGCCGTCCGGATTGAAGCTCGGAACCATGAGGAAGACGACGTTGTCCAAAATCTGCCCCGTCTCTTCGTCTTCCCGGGCAAGAAGGTCATAGGCAAGCTCGGGGGCCATCTGGATGCCGCCGATCTCGGTGGCGTGCAGGCTCATGGACTGACAGATGACCGCCCTGCCCTCACCGACCATCTTCTTGACCTCCTGCTCGGTGAGCCCCCTCGGGTCGCTGATCTTGACGTTTATTTCGCGCAGGCGTTCCAGCTTGGCCAGGTTGGTCGGAGAGGAGATGATCACCAGCAGAAAAGGATTGCCCATGGTCGTCGGCCCCATATCCGCCACTCTAATCTTTTTGCTTTCCTTCTCCAGAAGCCTGTAATACTCCACAATCCTGTCCCAGCGGGCGATGTGCCTGTCGCTGCCGAGCTGGAACCCAAAGAATTTTTCGGGAGACGTGATTTGGCTCTGGGCCTCCGCGGTTCGGGCCATGAGACCCGCGATTAAGAGAACCAACGCCATGATAAAAGCGACCGT
>JAPKZH010000167.1 GCA_026393905.1 Candidatus Aminicenantota bacterium | reverse complement strand
GTGAGAACGGCCGAATTCTTTGCTATGCATCCCGTTTTTTCACTTGATGAGGCGGCGAAAGCATTGGCCCCGCCCGGCGGCCGATCGGGGACGGTGGAACGGCTCAAGCATTATCTTGAGAAAGGACAACTGAAACTGGTGACGCGCAGGATCTATGCCGTTGTATCGCCGGGCTTTAAGGCCGATCAATTTCGGCCCGATCCTTTCCTTATAGCGGCGGCCATTCGGCCGGATAGTGTTTTTTCGCACCACAGCGCGCTCGGACTCTTGGGCGCAGCGCACTCGATCTGGAACCAATGCACCGTCTACACAGGAAAGAGGCGCAGGCCGCTCCAACTGGAGGGCGCGACCATCCTCTTTCTTGAGCGTCCCTTTTCCATGCGGGAAGGAGCTTCGGGAAATTTGGCGACACAAAGGATTGAACGGCGGGGAAGATTGCTTGAAGTGACGACTCCTGAGCGAACACTCGTGGAGGGATTCCGCCGGCCGGCTTTAGCCGGAGGGCTGGAAGAACTGGTGCGCTCGGCCGGAGGCTTTCCAACCCTCGACCTTGATCTTCTTGAGGAAGTTCTGCGCCGGTATGATATGGCTTATCTCTGGGCCGCGGTCGGTTGGTTTCTGGAACGTTTCCGACAAAGCTTACATGTTCCTGATGAGGTTATTCGCCAGATGGAACAACGCCGGCCGCGATCACCTCAGTATCTAGAGAGAAAGAATCGAGGCGGGGTGTTCGTGCCGAGGTGGAACCTGATCCTGCCGAAGGTGCTCTCGCGTTTGGGAGAACCGGATGAACCTTAGCCTGCAGTGCGCGATGTCTGGGATGTGGCGAACCTTTCGGCATCGGCCATGGACATTATAGAATCGCGTCTCTTTCGGCCCCGGTTTATTGCACTAGCCGCGATTCTGGAGCATCCTCTTTCGACCTATCATCGTCAGAATCAAGGAGGGATAGATGAAAAGGTCAATTCTTAAATTCTCTATGACTGTCCCTTTGCCTCTTCTGCTCGCCTTGATTTTGATAGCGGACTTTTCTTCCTGTTCTAAACCCAATCTTGGTGACATCGTTAGAGAGCATATCAAGGCTGTCAACAATTACGATGTGGAGAAAAACTTGACTTTTTTTACCGATGACATTGTTTTTGAAATCTATGATGTGAAGCTTTCTGGAAAAGACCAGTTGAGAAATTTGATGGAGAGTGATGTTGTAAACAAAGCTCGGCTTACAATTATAGATATGAAAGTGGAAGGAAACACCGTTATTGTCAAGCTCACAGAGAAAAATGAAGGTTATAGACTCCTGGGGATTGAGGAATCCCCTGTTATGAGTATTTATAAATTTCGTGGTCGTTTATTAGAAAAAATAAAACTCGAGTCTTCTCCCGAAAGCGCAAAGCTTTGGGACGAAAAATTCAAACCGTTTGCCGAGTGGGCCAGCAAGGAGCATCCTCAGGAATTTAGCAAGGAGGAGAAGGGCGGCTATACGGCTGAAAACGCCAGTCTTTTTTTGTCTCTTCTGCAGGAGTGGAGAGATAAAACATCCGCAGAGGGGGTGAGCGTGGAACAGGAACTGATAAAGCTGGAGAACGAGTGGAATGATGCCTGGGTCATTCGCAACGTCGCAATCTTTGACCAGATTGAGGCGGATGACTACTTCATGACGACGGACGAGGGAAACATCATTACCAAAGCACAGGACATTGCGGACGTTAAGTCTGGCGAGGACTCGGCTACATCCGTGGTGTCCGATGAGTTTAAAGTTCGCGTTTATGGAGATGCGGCGGTGGTCACATATCGCATGGCTGTAAAAGGACAGTATAAGGGGAAGGATAATAGCTACCAGTTTCGATGGACAGACACCTGGATTAAAGAGGACGGCCGTTGGCAGTGCGTAGCAGCACATCAATCAAGGATAGCCCAGAAATAGGCATCGGCGAACGAGCATAATTTGACACTTGCTGTCAGGTCAAGTTTTGGTCAGACCAGCTTATGTGCAACTATTTCTGAGCCACGGCTGAAATAAGGTCCTTTACTTCCTTTCCTGCATCGCTCATTACCTAAGCTATCGTTCCGCCAAACATTTTGCCCATAAGGCCAACATTCAGCTCCGAAATATGAACGTGCCCGCTTTTATCCTCATAAATGCCGATCTCGATAGGCATGAAGGCGGT
>JAPKZH010000142.1 GCA_026393905.1 Candidatus Aminicenantota bacterium | reverse complement strand
AAATTTAGAAAACAGATTTATTTTTAGAATGAACAAGAAGGAGGGAGGGTAATGAAATCTAATTTTTGGAGGCCGGCTATCGCCTGTGCTTGTGTATCTTTCTTCATTTTTTTTGGCGTACTAGAGAAGATCTTCGATTCGCTTCCTCCTTCACGTGTTCATGTCTTGGGTTACCAAGTAGCTGGCATCCTCGCTTTCTTAGGAATAGCGGGAATCGCTATAGGGATCAAAATCTTGAAAAAGAGGCAACTGCTTGCCGCAGGGCTGATTGGCTTCTTTTTTGTTCCAATTGTCTTTGCGATCTTAGCCTTTATTTTTGGCCCCTAGTTCTATTAATGATAATTATTAAGGAGAGTCCAATGTCGGTTCATTTCTTATGGGCCGGTTTGACCGCCTTGACGCTCGTTCCGGCGGGTCCTTGGGCGAAGCCGAGCCCCGCGCCGGACGTTCAGCCGCTGCGGGAGACCCTGCGCATCGATCTCAGCCGCGATTTCGACGGATCGCCTGTCGCGTCCGCATCGGATTACGCGGTCGCCGAGGACGGCTCGATTTATGTCCTCGACTCCAAGGGCGCCCGGGTGCTGCGGTTCGATTCGGCCGGCCGGTTTCTCGGCGCTTTCGGGCGTCCCGGCCAGGGGCCGGGCGACCTCCAGCGGCCCCTCTGGCTCGTCCTGATCCCCGCCGGCGAGATCGTCGTCGCCGACGGTTATTTTGGTTATTTTTCCGTTTTTTCCCGCGAAGGAAAATATCTCCGCCGGCGTGCCGAGCGCTCGGCCCATATGGTCGACGGATTGTTCTCCGCGGATTCGGACCGCTTCATCCTTTCCACTACACGTTATGGCCCGTCGGCCAAGGGCGTGACGATGGAGCGGGTCATCGAACTGACGGATGCCGCTTTCCAGCCGATACGGACCCTGTACCGGGTTCGAGAGGATTCCGGGGGAAAAAATCCGGGCAGGGTCTATTTCACTTATGCTCCAGGGCCGCAGGGCGAGTTGTATATCTTGAACCGATCGAGCCGGGAATACCGGATCTCGGTCCTCGACCCGGCCGGAAAACCGCGCGCCGATATCACCAGGCCGTTCCACCCGGTGGCCAAATGCCCCAAGGATCTGGCCGAAGAAAAGCGGCTTTGGACCTCGCGCATGGGCCAAGTGGCGGCGCGCGAGGGAGGCTCGAGCGGAGAGGCTCGGGTCAATCCGGACAAATTCGCGGTCCGGGAAATCGCTGTCGACGAAGCCGGCCGGCTGTGGGCGACGACGGTCGGCCCGGAACCTTGCGACCGCGATGTCTATGTCGATCTATTTTCTCCGGAAGGGAATTGGCTGAAGCGTTTCCGCCTGGGGCGGTTTGCCTCTCCGCAGATCAAAGTGATGCACGGATCTCTGTATGCTCTTGACGGCGAAGGCGATGATAGACCGGCGTTCGTCCGCTACGCGATCGAATCGGGCGGCGGCAAACGCTCATAAACATCCGACGTTCAACTGATTCATCCCGCGTCCGCCGTGGGGACACCACAGGGACAAAATCGCTAAAAATAACTCAGTTTTGATTATTCAGGCTTAAATCAACAATCAGGCAAACGCACACAACTTCTCAAAAATCAGGGAAAAAGGCTTGGCGCGAGGGTATGGGAGTCGAACCCATCCGGGACCCTCGTCAGGCCCCATGCTGGATTTCCTAGCTCGCGATCTTATCATAAACGAGTATTACCTTTAATTTACCTTGATTGGTTTCCGAGATCTGCTTTATGGTCAAAGTCTTCTTGTCGGGAGAAAGGGAATATTCTTCCTCGGAATTAATTCTAAAGTATTCATTATACGGAGGGTTATCCTCAATATAGATAGTCCCCTTACAGGATCACGGAACGGGGTCTTCGGAAGCTCGGCCATCGCGAGGAGATCAAGCTCCTCGACAAGATCGGCCGGATCTCAGAACCCCTGAGATCCGCTTC
>JAPKZH010000493.1 GCA_026393905.1 Candidatus Aminicenantota bacterium | reverse complement strand
ATGAAATAGCCGCGTCGCCTCGCTCCTGGCGAAAGCACACATCCCTCTGCTTGGACAAATGAAATTGACAAAACCCTTCTGCTCAAGAAGAATGAAGGGGAGGTGGACGATGAAATCGTGGCATAAGTTCTTGGCATTCATCGTGATTCTTGCTCTGGGGGCGGCCGGATCCCATTCATCCTCCAAGGCGAAAATGTTCTTGGTGGTCAATTTCGACGTGGAAGACTACATCACTCCGGAGTCCGAGGGTATTGATGATATTCCCAAATGGCTGGCCGAAACCATGTCTGAAGAAGGCGTCACCGGAACATTCTTTGTCATCGGCGAGAAAGCCCGGTCATTAGAGAAACGTGGGCGCCGCGATGTCATTGCGGCCATGGCCAGGCACGACATCGGCAGCCATACTAACTACGGGTCCATTCATCCCACCGTTACGGAACAACTGGAAAAGGCGGATTGGGAAAACGGCGTGCGTCAGATGTTCGACCAGGAATTGGCAGGCGCCAAGGAATTGGAGCGCATTTTCGGCGCGCCCGTGACAACTCTAGCCCGGCATGGCGGTTCCTACGGACCGCAATTGATTTGCGCCCTGGGCAAAATGAAAGTTGGATATGCCGGTTCGCCGGTCAGTCTTCCCGGCAAGAATGTCGTCTGGTTCTGCAATGCCTTGAATTTCTACGGCCAGTATGACGGATTCGACGATACCTATTATCGGGATGATCTCTTCGAACCGCTCTTCGACAAGCTCAAGGCGGAGTTGCCCGAAGCGGCCCGGACCGTGGAAGTCCTTCCTTTCTTTGCCGGACACCCGACCAAGATCCGGGCCGAACAGTTCTGGGATTTGAACTTCTATGACGGCAAGAATCCCGCTCCGGGCGAATGGAAAACGCCCGCTCTCCGACCCCCGGAGAGCATGAAAACGGCGCAAAAGAATTTCCGGCGTTTGATGCAATATCTCAAAAGTCGGGATGATATCGAAATCACCACATTCCGGTCTTTGATGGACGTCTATTCGTCTCAAAAAGAATTTCTGACGGCCGGAGAGTTGCGCGAAATCGCCGACGACACCCTCGAGAGAAGAACGATCGTTCCCGGCGAATATTTCTCGGCCGCCGAGGCCTTTGCCGGCTTCGTGAAAGCGATCCTCGATTATCAAGCCGATGGATCGCTCCCCCAAAACCTAAAAGTGATTCGTCCTTATGGCCCCCCGGAGATGCCGGTTTCCCAGCCGGAAATTTCTCGAGTCCCTTTCAAGGATGTGCATGAACTGGCGCGGAAAGCGGATGATTATATTCGGCAGGTCGGCTGCTTGCCTTCGTTCTTGACGGTCGGAAACGCCCGCATTGGAACCGGTTCTTTGTTCGCTCTTTTCTGCGCCGCTTTTCTTGACATGAACTCAAAAAACCTGAAATCTGATTATGAAGTCCCCTCTTTTGACCCCTATCCTAAAACGAATGAAAATGACATCATTCAACGCGTCCAGGGCTTCAAATCCTGGCCGGTTCATCGCTCCGACCTCGACATGGCCCACATCGTTGAAATGACCAAAATGCAGCTCTGGACGCTCAAGCCAGCGCATCAAAAATAGCCACGCCATCCCAAAGGCCTCGACGGCGACGAGGATTATGAGACGAACGATAAAACGTGATACGGAGGATTGATAGCAGGGAATTTCCGTTCTTCTGGAGCTTGAGGACACTTTCAGGCGTCAGGGACAACGGGTTCTCTTGGCCGTCATCCGCAGGCCGCCCTGGGTCAAGACGAGACTGGTGACGTTTCCCGAAGAGTCCGTAACGAACTCGACCCGGGCATCGACGACCTTAAAAAAAAATTTCGTCTCCGTTTCAGGGAAGAGCTCGACCTCGCTTCCCTCATGGATAAATACGAATTGATCCAGCGGGAGCGGGAAATCCTTGCCCTCTTGATGCGGGGATGGAAGAACAAAGTGATCGCCAGGGAGCTGTTCATCTCCGAGAATACCGTCAGGGTCCACGTCTACAACATCTACAAGAAATTGGGCGTCAACAACCGTCTGGCGATCCTCGAACTCCTGAAAAACCGATAGCATTGCCTGGACACGGAACATGGAAAACGACTCAGGTCAAAAACGCGGATCAGCCATCCGATAGGGGAACATTCCGCTTCTTATTGTTCAAGTAATTCTCGCTCTTGATGAATCCCCGGGCTTGTTCCCTTATCGCCTGCGTCGGGATCGCCAGGCGGTATCCTCTCATTGGGCGCTTGACAAGGTCCCCCATCCCGAATTATGCTTGAGATCTAGTATTGGTCATATGACCAATAAATTTGTACACTTCCCGGACGGAGGCGGATTCATGCTGGAGCCTTTACTCGAATCCTCGATCAAAGAGAAGGTTCTTCTCTATCTCCATACGCATGGCGAATCCTATCCCCGGGAAATCGCCCGGGATTTGGGGCTCTATGTCAATGCGGTCCAATACCATTTATTGAAGTTGGAAAAGGGGGGAGTTCTCTACAGCAAGTTGAAAGGAAAGGTCCGCCTCTTCGGGATCAATCCCCGCTATCCGTTTAAAAGGGACCTGGAAGCACTTTTGGAAAAAGCCCTCACCTTCGTGACGGACGAAGAGAGGGCAAGGCTTTATAAGCCTCGGCTCAGGCCGCGCCGCACCGGAAAACCGTTGTCATGAATCTCAGGGACGTTTCTCTCTCCGACCTGGCCGCCTCTATCTGCGACCACTGCTGGAAGAACGGAATCCAAGTCGTCCTTTCCGGCGGAGCGTGTGTTTCGATCTATACTCAGAACAAGTATGTGTCGTATGACCTTGATTTCGTCCTCGTGTCCTCCGTCGGTCGGAACCGAATTAAATCCGCCATGAAAACTCTGGGATTCAACGAGGACGGGCGTCATTTCAGACACCCGGACACCCCGTTCCTCGTCGAATTCCTTTCCCCTCCTCTCTCCGTGGGAGAAGAACCCGTCCGGGAGATTCGCGAAATTCGACGAGGGAAAATGATCCTCCGGCTTCTTTCTCCAACCGACTGTGTTAAGGATCGGCTGGCCGCGTTTTATCATTGGAACGATCGGCAATCCCTGGACCAGGCGATCCTC
>JAPKZH010000005.1 GCA_026393905.1 Candidatus Aminicenantota bacterium | reverse complement strand
AGGCGAAGGCGTTCGTAGCATCCTCGAAAAACAGATCGGGGAGCTCAGTCGAGAGATCTCCCGAGGCGTGGGCGTATCCGAGCGCAAGATCCAAGCGGCCCGGCCCAGTGCGCCCGATGTGCCGACATCCTCCATGGAAGCCTATAACAGCTTTCTCAAGGGAAAAGACGCCTACGAGAAGTTCTATTATGAACAGGCCCGGCAATTTCTGGAGAACGCCGTCGCCCTCGACGCCGATTTTGCGGAAGCCTACCTTTACCTGGCTCGAACGCAGACGTCGTTGGGCAATCAGAAGGCCAGAATCGAGGCTTATGAAAAAGCTAAAGTCCTCTCGGGAAAGGCTGCCGAGAAGGAGAGATTCTATATCGAAGCGGCCTATGCCGGAGCGATCGAGAGAGATCCCGAGAAGCGATTGCGCATCCTCGAAGAAATCGTTCAAAAGTACCCCAAGGAAAAAGAGGCGCACTTTGAGCTGGCGTCTTACTACAGGGGATTGAATAAGCTCGAGTTGGCAATTTCGGAATTTGATAAAGCGTTGGCCCTCGACCCCAACTATGGCTATGCCCTGAACGTGATTGCCTACACGTACGCCGACTTGGGGAATTACGACAAGGCGATCAATTATCTCAAGCGGTACGCCGAATCTTCGCCCGGCGATGCCAATCCGATCGATTCCATGGCGGAGATTTACTTTCGCATGGGGAACCTGGATGAGGCCATTGCCAAGTACAAAGAAGTGCTGGATCGAAAGCCTGGTTTTGTCCTGTCTTTACCGTCTCTGGCCTATGTCTATGCCTTCAAAGAGGACTACACGAATGCCATGAGCTGTGTGGTCGAATTTATCGCCAAAGCCCCGTCATTAGGATTGAAGGGGCAGGGTTCGTTCATTCACAGCTTATTCCTTTACTGTCTTGGCCGCTTCAACCAGGCCCTCTCCGATCTTCAGCAGTTGGCGGATTTGGCAGGATCTCAGGGTTATACGGAGGGCAAAGCCGGAACGGAATTATTGATGGGATTGATCCGCGGCGAGCGGGGAGAATTCGAGCAGAGCCGGACTCTGCTTAAAAGTTGGTACGATTTCACTTCGAAAAGCGATCCGGCGTCATTCTCGGATTCCAAAGCCTATTATCTATTTTTTCTGGGAATGACCGACGTCAAGCAAGGTCGGCTCGATGCGGCCAAAACAAGTCTTGCAGAAATGAAGGCGCTCTTGGCCAAGATCAGTCCCGCCAACCAAGCCCAATTCGCCTTCGTTTACGATTGTTTCCAGGGTGAGTTTTTTCTCGCCGGAGGATTCGTCGATAATGCCGTCTCCGTCCTAGAGAACATCGTGCCCCAAGCGAAACCTTCCGCTATGCGACAAGACGTCCTGTTTATTTATAATATTCCGTTTCAAAAGGATATTTTAGCGCGCGCTTATGTCAAGAGGGGAGACATTGACAAGGCGATAGCCGAATATGAAAGGCTGATCACCTTCGATCCCAAACGAGAACAGCGGACACTTATCCACCCCCTCTATCACTACCGGCTGGCGAAGCTGTATGACCAAAAGGGCGAAAAGACGAAGGCGGCGGAACAGTACCAGAAATTCCTGGCTATTTGGAAGGATGCCGACCCGGACCGGCCCGAAGCGGCAGACGCCAAAAAACGCCTGGCAGGACTGAAAGACTAATATCTCGAGCTCTCGTAGTCGCGTTCCATGGGTGGAGAGGATTCACTCAATTCTCTGCTTGCCCGGACGGGGAGGTCTGGGTGGTTTCCGGCGCTTTTATGCTTTCCTGCGTCTTCCGAGCCCGCCTTCCGCTATTTTGAACTCAACTTGACATCCGATCAGGCTGCGATTTATCATCCCTAAAGACGGGATGAGTCAAAATTGGGGCATGAATGATCATTCAGTCGGCGTAGCGGAAAACGAAATTCTTATCCTTTGAAGTTCTATTTTTCTCTTTCCCCCTTTTTTCTCTTTTTCTTTTCGCCTTTTCTTTTTTTTCTCTGTCTCTTTTCTCTTTTTCTTTTGTCATGGATTTGCTTCTTTTTTGGCGATTCCTCTTTTTCCCTCTTATGCCAAACGACCATCAACGCCAACAGACAATCATTTTTCCATCCTGACCAA
>JAPKZH010000348.1 GCA_026393905.1 Candidatus Aminicenantota bacterium | reverse complement strand
GCCCGGGAGAGAAATTCAGTTTTTCGGTGAGCGCCCCGGTGCTGTGCGTAACATGGGTAACCTCCCGGATTTCTGCGTTTCGACAGGGGGAGCTGGGATTGGGCATAATGAACACGATCTTGAACGCATAAAAAGCGTCGGCATAGGGGTTTTGTTCAAAACTGTAGTCTTCCAGATCCAGGGTCACGGATGAACCCTGGTAGTTCTGGATTTTCAGGTTCAGCGGCTCTTCCATGTTGCCGACCAAGCGCAAGCGGTCGGGCGTGACGCCCGCTGCCGTATCCGTGGCATCGTTGTTTGTGCCCTCGAGAAAATAGCTCATGAATTCCTGGGGCATGCCGATCCCCGCCATCCGGATGTCGCGCGTGATAAAGTACATCGAGGACCGGACATCATGCTGCATTTCGGCATATTGGGCCTGGTCGACAGAAGCTTTATTGGTGCTGACATAGATAGAGAGGGTGGCCAGAATAACGATCAGCATGATGGAGCCGCCGACCATGAGCTCGACCAGGGTGAATCCGCCTCGTTTTCCTTTTTGACTGTTTTTTTGTGGTTGTTTCATCGTTGTCCTACCCGTCCTGTCGTTACCTTTGGATAATCGTCCCCATTTGGGCTTTGACCTGATGCGTCTCCGGCTGCGAGATCAAGGTGTTGACGGCGGTGCTGAACTGGCTGGGGGGAAAGATGAAAACTTTGTAGTAGTTGATGTTCCGCTCGATCGTGGTGATCCTCCGGTAATCCATGGTCAAGTCCTCGTTGATATCGAGCTGGACGTCCTGGATGAGCGGAAGAGTATCGAGCTCGGTCGGGGTCAGGGTCCGAAGCTCATCGATCTCCTGCTGGCAGAGGAAGGTGGCCGTGCCGAGCTGATTGGCCCGCAGGTTGTTCATCACGCTCATGGTGAAGAGCTCGGCCAGCCCGATCAGGGCGATGCCGACCAGGGTGATCCCGATCAGGACTTCGATCAGAGAGAATCCCGTTTGTTTTTTTGTCCGATGGAGGATTCTTGATATTTTTCTCATGTTTTTCCCGGATTATGTCGATTGAGATTTCGTGTATTGGATCGACCCCCCCGCATAGAAGGTCAGGATCCGCAGGTCCGGCTGGGTGTAGGTTTTCAGCTTGTCGCTCTGGATGGTGATCGTGCGATGGAGGCCGTCGTAGTTGGTGACCAGCCCGACCGAAGAATATTCCACGGTCTGACTCGCTGGCAGGTCGATGGTGGCCGTGAATTTTGAGGCGATTTCGTTGTAGGGGTATTTCGCCTGGCGGCTCCAGGTGCCCGGGCTGGTTTCTTCTTCGATCCAATAGGCCCAACTGCCGGTGGCGTTGGAGAAAATGACCCTGTGATCGAGCTTTGTATTTACGGCCAGGAACTTGGCCTGCTGCATGGAGGTTTGGATATCCCTCGTGCAATTCTCCAGGGACCGGGTTTCCAAACTGTTCAGGATGCTGGGGTAGGAGGACAACATCATGATTCCCAGGATGGCCAGCACGATCAACATCTCGATAAGAGTAAACCCTTTTTTTTGAGTCATGTTCGTCCTTCTTCTATGCCGGCTGGTCATGTTATCCTCAATTTTATTCTTCGAAATAAAATTGCAGCCATCAGAACAAAAGCCTCCCTTCCCTTGAGCGCAGAGGCTTTTCTGATAGCCCTATCTTCCTCCTTTTATGTTTCTCTGCTCAATAGCCTTTTGCGATGAATGTTCAGACTATTTTTATCACCCGGGGGCTCACCCTTCGAGGAGGCCGATTCACCTCAAACGGCTAGCCGCGATGGAAGAGCGAAAAAAGCCTAGGAGTGTCTTGCCTTTTCCTTCAGGAAAAAGATGGCTCCAATGCCGGCCAAGTTATTGAAAATAAGTTTATTATATTGTTTTCAGTTTCCGCCAAAGCCGGATCAGGATGAAGCCGGAAATCGCCGCGACCAAGGTCAGAATCGCGGCCGGAGCATAATTGCCGTAAATCCAGTAGCCCACCGCAAAAAGAGCTCCCCAGACAGCCAGGCAGCCGACCAGCATGCAAAGGATCCCGACAGGAACGTCCCATGGCTCGGCGGCAGCGCCCGTGAGCATTCCGGCGGCTTTTTCTTTTTCCATGATGTGTTTCCAGCCCGGGCCGCCGGGATGGACAAGCCTGTAGAATTTGCGCAGCCTGTCCTCATCCGTGGGCCGGGTGAGCAAGGTCACCGTGATCCAGGAAATCGTCGTGATGACGATGCCGATCAGGAGCTGCTGCCAGTCGGCCAGCGGCTGGAATCCCAGGCGGGTGTGGACCAGCTTGAAATAGAGGGCGATGATGAATGAGACGACCATGGCCGTGAGCTCGCTGTAGGCGTTGATCCTCCACCAGAACCAGCGCAGGATGAAGATGAGGCCGGTGCCGGCGCCGACAAGGAGCAGGATCTGGAATGCCTCCAGGGCGTGCCGCAGGAGCAGCGCCAGCAGGCTCGAGAAGAGCATCAGGCCGAACGTGCTGATACGGCCGATCATGACCAGCCGTTTCTCGGGAGCGTCGGTTTTTACAAAGCGCTTGTAAAAATCGTTGACCATGTAGGAGGAGCCCCAGTTCAAGTGGGTGGCGATGGTCGACATATAGGCGGCAAAAAGGGAGGCGATGACCATCCCGATGAGCCCCCTCGGCAGGAATGTCATCATGGCCGGATAGGCCAGGTCGTGTTTCATGATGCCCGGGTCGATGTGGGGAAAGGCGGCTTGGAGCGCCTCCAGGTTCGGGAAGACGACAAGAGAGGCCAGGGCGACAAGGATCCAGGGCCAGGGACGGAGGGCGTAGTGAAGGACATTGAAGAGAAACGTCGAGCCCATGGCATGCTTTTCGTTTTTTGCGGCCAGCATCCGCTGGGCGATATAGCCGCCGCCGCCGGGCTCGGCGCCCGGATACCAGACGTTCCACCATTGGATGATGAGCGGGAAGAAAAAGACGGCGATGGCAAAATCCAATTTTGAGAAATCCGGCAGGATGGAAAGCTTGCCCGAGAGATTCGGATGGGTCAACAGCTTGGATAGGCCCCCGACCTGGGGGAGCTTGACAACGTAAATCGCCGCCCAGATCGAGCCGGTCATGGCAATGACGAATTGGACAAGGTCGGTGAGCAGGACGCCGAACAGCCCGCCGAGGCTGCTGTAGACGGTCGTGATGACAATGGCCACGATGAGCGTCTGCAT
>JAPKZH010000516.1 GCA_026393905.1 Candidatus Aminicenantota bacterium | reverse complement strand
GCTGAGCGCTTCCTGGGTCAGGGTCAGCCGTTGGGTGTTGATCTGGGCTTGGAGCTGTTGGATTTCGGTATCCAGCTTGCTGATTCTGGCCTGGTTCTGCTTGTCCAAATCCTGCAGCCTGGCAAGGATCTTTTTTCCCTCGGCCGATCGTTCCAGGACCTCCCCGGAATTGACGATGCCGATCTTCAGCTGCTGGGCATAGCCCAAAGATGCCAGGACTCCCAAACCGAGAATGAGCAAGCCGGCGGCCTGCGTGAATGTCTTCCTCATCGTTTGACCTCCTATGTTTGATTTGGAATGTGTGCCTTTATGCTCTAAAACGTGGTTCCAATCGCAAACCGAAATGCAAAATTGGAATCATCGCGATAGATCCGCCTGTTATTATACGAGAAAATCAACCGGAAAGGAACGCGCAGCGCCGGGACGAAGATCCGGGCTTCCAAGCCCGCCGAAGAGTACATGTTCTTGAGGCTCACAGCCTGGCCCCGGTCATAGGCATTGCCCCGGTCATAGAAGGCGATCAGGTAGAGTGGGCCGCCGACCTGCAGGATATACTCGGCATTGATGACGACCTGCTTCTCGCCGCCGGTGAGCGTCCCATCGGCATCCCGCGGACCGATGGTGTAGATCTCATAGCCGCGGATATTCCGCTCCCCGCCGAGGAAGAACTTTTCCCAGAAGGGGACTTGGGAGTTTCGGAGCGACTTGATGAAGGAATATTCGATATGGAAACCGAGGGTGTGGTTTCTGGCGATCGGCCGGAAGTGGGTGAACTCAAAACGCGGCTTGTACAAATGGATCTCGCCGCCAAGGAATGTCCCGGCATACCTAAGGGAGGCCAGATACAAGGTCCCTCGGGTCGGCGTCAGCGGGCTGTCGATCGTGGACCGGTAGATCGACGGGTTGAGAGAGCTCATGTTATATCTGCCGATCCCCATCGCGCCGTAATACATCGGGTCATAATAGGGAGAGACATAGCCGGTCTCGTCGCCCTCTTGAATGGACGGCAGCTTGATATCGATGAACTGGAAGCTGTAGGTCAAGCTGCCGCGCCAATTCCCGATGATCCTCGCTCCCGCCGTGAGATCGATCCCTCTGTCTTTGCGGTCATAGATATAGGGATAAACGAGGAACCGGTCGTAGATGTTGAAGCCCAGGCTGATCGGATAATCCAGGAAATAGGGCTCGGAAAAACCGAAGGAATAATTCCGGACGCGCTTCCCGTACTGGGCCGAGAGCTCCAGGGTTTCCCCGGCCCCCAAGAAATTGACCGTCGAGTAGCTGACGGCCACGAACGTCCCCTCGTAGCCGGAGTATCCGGCCGTGAACTGGATGTTGTTCCGCTGCAGCTCTTTGACGTTCACGATGACGTCGAACTGGGTCCGATCCGACGGCGAGGGCTTGATGTCGGGGTCCTTTTCCAGGTCGACAAGCCCCAGCTGCTTGATCCGCAGGATACTGTCCTTGAACAGGGCCAGGCTGAACCGGGATCCCTCCTGGATGAGCATTTCCCTCCGGATGACCTTGTCTTTGGTGAAAATGTTCCCCTTGAATTCCAGCCTATGGAGATAGGTCGGCTCCCCTTCGTCGATATTGTAAGTGACGTTGACGACTTTGTTCTTCGGGTCCAGGTTTTCCACGGGGATGACCTGGCCGTACCAAAAGCTGAAGTTCCTCATCAGCTCGCCGATGTCTTCAATGCTCTTTTCCCGGACCTTGGTACTGTAGATGTCGCCTTTTTTCAGCTTGATGAGGGTCGAAATGCCTTGTGCGGTGAAAGCCTTGTTTCCTTCGACTTTGACCTCTCCTACTTTATAGAGGTAGCCGGAGTTGACCGGGACGGTGATCTTCATCATCGTCTGCTTTTTCCAGAACGGCAAAAAAGAGCGTTTGGTGATCTGCTCGACCTTGGGCTCGCCGATCACGGCTTCCATATAGCCATTTTCCTGGTATTTCTTCTTGACCGCGGCCAGGTCATCGGTGAGCTTGGGCTGTTTGTAAACATCCTTTCCGGACACCCAGGAGAAGAGGCTGTGGGGCTTATTGTCCTTCAGGGCTTCCCGGAGGATGCCCTGGGGGAGCTTGGGCCTGCCGACAAACTCAACGTCCCCGACCCTCACCTTGGGACCCTCGTCGATCTTGAACAGGACGTCGACCTCATTCTTGCCCTTCTTGGCCGAGTCAACATCGACTTTGGCCGCGACAAGGCCCTTTTCGGTCAAGAGATCCTCGATGGTCCGTTTGACTTTCTGGATCTTGTAGGGGCTGTAGTAGGAATAGGGCAGGATGTACTCGTCTTTTTCCTTCAGCTTGTTGACGATGTCGTCTTCCTTGACCTTTTTTCCGGTCTTATAGGCGATCGTCTTGACCACCGGATTTTCTTCGAGGGTTATCCTGATGGTCTTGCCCTTGGTCCCCTCGAGCTGCTCGATCTTGATGTTGGAGAAAAAGCCGGTCGACCAGAGAACCTGGAAATCTTTTTTCAGAAGCTCATCGCTAAAATAATCGCCTTCCCTGGTGGTCAGGTAGTACAGCACCGTATCCCGGGTCACCCTGTCGATCCCGATGATCTCGATCTTATCGACAAGCTCCTGGCCAATGCCGAGGATGGGGGCTAAAAGCAAGAAAAGGCTTAAAATCCATTTTTTCATGTCTTTTTCCTTATACCATAACGGGCGTTTTTTTTCAAAGTCTTCGGAGCTCTCCCGCACGCTCGCCAATTGTTCTAACTTGGAAATCAGGGGAAAAGTTTCAATTCGCCGCGTTCCATGACGTAGCGTCTCCGGCAGAAACGGGCCACTTTATCGTTGTGGGTGACGATGATCGAAGACAGGCCCCGCTTTTCGTGCAGGTCCAGGAGGAGCTCGAGGATATGTTCGCCCGTTTTCCAGTCCAGGTTCCCGGTGGGCT
>JAPKZH010000236.1 GCA_026393905.1 Candidatus Aminicenantota bacterium | reverse complement strand
CCCTGCCACCCCTCCAAGGAGCATCCTCCCATGAATTCATCGCCAAATGCTCCTTGGAAAGGAAGCAGAGAGCGAAGCGAGCGTTGGAGGGAAACCCTGAATAAGGGTTTCCCTCCAAGAGTATCCGACGGGACTGGTTCCCCGGGGCCCGGGGGCTGCGGGCGGCCTAAGCGCCGCCCGAACGGGGATGTCATTTTAATTATTGCGTTGATATTAGCTTCTTCGGTTCGATCCTGTTCCAATCCGGCGGGTCGATACCGAGCAGGTTGTGGACGAAGAAGTCGTTTCGCTTCCGTTCGCCGTAAACTCCGCCCGGGCCGTGGCCCCCGCCCGGTATGACCAGCAGGTCGAATGTCTTGTTAGCCTTGATCAGGGCGTTGACGACCTGCATGGTCGAGGCCGGATCCACGTTCTGGTCCATCTCGCCAACGACGAGCAGCAACTTGCCCTTGAGCCGATAGGCATTATCGACATTCGAGGACGCAGCGTACTCGGGCCCCAGCGGCCAGCCCATCCATTGCTCATTCCACCAGATCTTGTCCATCCGGTTGTCGTGGCAGCCGCAGGACGAAAAACAGGCCTTGTAGAATTCCGGGTGGAACAGGAGCCCGCCCAGCGCGCTCTGCCCGCCGGCCGAGTTGCCATAGATGCCGACCCGGCTGATATCGTAGTAGGGATATTTGGCGGCGACGGCCTTGTGCCAAAGGATGCGGTCCGGGAAGCCGGCGTCGCCGAGGTTCTTCCAGCAGACGTCGTGGAAGGCCTTGGACCGGTTGGACGTTCCCATCCCGTCCACTTGGACGAGGATGAATCCCAGTTCCGCCAGCGACTGCATCGAATAATATGCGCTGAAAGATTTCGGGACGAAGGAATCGTGGGGTCCGGCATAGATGTATTCGATGACGGGATACTTTCTGGACTTGTCGAAGTTCATCGGCCTGAGGATAATCCCCCAGATGTCGGTCTTTCCGTCCCGGCCTTTGGCCGTGAACACTTCGGGCGTGCCCCAGCCGATCTTCAACAATTCCTGGATATCGCCGCGCTCGACCTCCATCAGGGCCTTCCTCTCCTCGGTGCTGCGGAGCTCGGAGACGGGCGGAAGATCGACCCGCGACCAGGTGTCGACATAATATTTCCTGTCCGCGGAAAAGACCAGGGTGTGATTCCCGTCGGCCTCGGTCAGCGGCGTGAGCCCGGTGCCGTCAAAATTGATGCGGCAATAATGGATGAAGTAAGGATCTTTTCCCGGGACCATCCCGCTCGCCCGGAACCAGATCTGACGCGTCTCCTCGTCGACCCTGTCCACGCCTCTCACGACCCACTCGCCTTTGGTGATCTGGTTTTTCACCGTGCCGGCAGCGCCATCATAGAGGTAAAGATGGTTCCAGCCGTCCCGCTCCGACATCCAGATGATCTCCTTCCCGTCCTGGAGATCAAAGCGATATTTCTTGCCGGAATAGCTGAAGAATGTTTTATATTCCTCCGTGATCAAGGCGCGGGCCTGGCCGGTCGCGGCGTCCACTTCGACGACACGATAGACTTGGTGCCCCCGCTGGTTGTACTCGAAGGTGAAGGAGCGGCTATCCTTGCGCCAAACAAGGGCCGATAGGACATAGGGATTCGGGAAGAGCGAGCTGTCGATATTGATCTGTTTTTTCGCGTCGACATGGAAAAGAACGGGCTGGTTGATATCGAGGGCATCGCCCGGTTTGGCGTATTCCATCGTCGAGTACTTCGGCTGGAGCTGATCGGCCGGGGACGATTCGACGTATTGGATAAAGCGGTGGTAGCCGGGTCGGAGGCGATCGGCCGCCAGCATTTTTGAATCCGGCGACCAGACGATGGACCGATATGTATAATAATTTCCCTCAGATCCGTCGAAGCTGAGGGCGAACTCGTCTTTTTTGTCTTTGGAGCGGAGGAAGACATTGTAGTTCTTGATGAAAGCCTCCCACTTTCCGTCGGGGGATGCCTTGGCTTCCTTTGATGCGGCTTCCGCAGGAGGGCCTCCCTGGGCGAGTCCGCCTCCGCCGCCAAATCGGGCGCGGCGCTCGACCGGGCCTGTCTTTTTGCAGGAGTAATCGGCGAGGTCGCACTTCCATTTGGAATCGCCGACTTCGAACTCGATGGCTTTTTCGGCGTCGACGAAAGTTATGGTGTTGAAGGGAAGCTTGACGGCGGCGTATTTTTCTCCGGCTGCCGAAGAGAGCGAGGCGGCCAGCTTGGCGTGATCAAACGCCGGCTTCTTGGACTGGTTCTCCGCATCCACGACAACGAACTCGGCGCCTCCCTTGACCGTCTTCCTGTACCAGAAGCGGCTGGTCTTATCGATCCATACGGGCCGGCCCATGATATTGAGGGCCAAGCCTTCGACTTTGTCCTTGAGGCCGGCCGCTCTTTCGTAATCTGCCAGCTTGCCTTGGGCCGAAAGGAAAACAGGCAAGCAAACGAAGACCAAAACCAAAAAGGCTCTTCCCAAAAGCTTTTTTCGTCTCATGCGACCTCCTTAAATAAGAGCGGACGGTTCAATTTTTTTGACAGGGAAAATCCGAAAAAATAAAACCGTCCGCTTTTTATTCCCTCTTCTCATAGAGCTTGCTTTTTGATAAGCGGTTCACTAGATTATCATTACAGATATTTGATGTCAAAAATTTCAGGAGGCGGACGAAAACCGGCTCTGATGTTGATTTTCCGAAAAGAAAGGGATAGATATAAAAGGGATAGATATAATAGGAGCCGCTTGAATCCGAAGCGATGAATAAAGGATCCGGACAACAAGGAGACGAGCATGCATTGGGCTGACATCACGATTTTTGTCGCTTTTTTTGTCGTCGTCGTCGGCGTCAGCATGTACAAAAGCCGGCGCGAGAAGACCGGCGTGGATTTCTTCCTGGCCGGCCGCAGCCTGGTCTGGCCGCTGATCGGCTTTTCGCTGATCGCCGCGAACATCTCGACCGAGCATTTTGTCGGCATGTCCGGGCAGGGGGCCGGCATCGCCGGCCTGGCCATTGCCAGCTATGAGTGGATGGCCGCCATCACGCTCGTTGTCGTGGCCTTGTTCTTCCTGCCGAAATTCCTGCGGAGCGGCATCTACACCATCCCGGAATATCTGGAGTACCGCTACCATCCCGTCGCGCGGGGCATCATGGCCTTTTACCTTGTTGTCATTTACATCGCCGTGAGCATTTCCGCCGTCGTCTACACCGGGGCCCTGGCCCTTCACACTATTTTTGACATGGACTTGACCAAATCCGTATGGATGATCGGCATTATCGCGGCCATCTACACGACATGGGGCGGGCTGAAAGCCGTAGCCTGGGCCGATCTGTTCCAGGGCTCGGGCTTAATCTTAGGCGGTTTCATCACGATGGTCTTGGGCTTCAAAGCCGTGGGCGGTGTGAGCGCTTTCTTCTCGGCTAACGCGGACAAACTCCACATGATCATGCCGGCCGACCATCCCGTCATCCCCTGGAC
>JAPKZH010000670.1 GCA_026393905.1 Candidatus Aminicenantota bacterium | reverse complement strand
ATCTGCCGGGCTTTTCAGGTTGTCGATGATTATGTGAAAAGATTTCCTGGGCGCGAAAAAGAACCTTTCGAGCTTCTGCACGGCTGGTTTCCGCTTGAGGACGATGGGAAAGATCGATACCGCTGGATCGGGAAAAGAGCCGCCTTGGCCTTGAAACAAAACGGGAAAAGCCTTGAGTTCCTTGTCAAACAAGGCCATCCTCGCTCAGAAAAAACAAAGATCTATGTCCGGCAGGGCAATCGCAAAAAAAATTACCTGCTAAAAAACAAAGATTGGAACAAGATTATCTTCGCCCTCCAGGACATCGGGAGGCACGGCGCTGAAATCATTCTCGAATCCGAAAAATTCTGGATCCCGGCCGAGATCTTCCCCGGCAACGACGACCGCCGGGAACTTTCGGTCATGGTCAAAGACGTGCACCTGATAGGCTAAAAGGGATAAAAATTTCCTTTCTGCGCTCGAACGAACCTTCATATTCGACGACAAACCTCTCGAAATGATGGAACAGCACATGTCAGAGGAAGGTTCGCTCGCCATGGCAGAATTCCATCGGCAAATTTCGGCGAAAAGGGGGCGTCAAGTCGTCCCCCTTCGGGATAAAGCCGCTTATTCCAGCGAAACGAGCTTGACCTTATACCCGCCCTTGAGCGAGTCGAAAACAAGGTTGATTTTGCCTTCTCCCTTGACGATCAGTCGCACCTCCAGCTTCCCGTATCCCGGGACTCCGTTGTCCAGCCAGATGAAATCGTCCTGGGTCTTGATCTTCCGCGTCAAGTTCCGGAACCTGTCCATGAGATAGCCGGCGGCCAGGATCTTTGCGCCCGGACCTTTGACCTGGATGCGGTCCACTCTGTGAAGCTGCTTCTGCAGGGCCATGGAGGTAATGGTCGGGGACACCCGGCTGTTCGCCAGAGTGACGTCCACCTGGCAGAGTCCGCCATTAAGCTTGGTCACCTTGATCTGATCAAACTCCACCCTTGATAGTTGGTCGGCGTGGTAGAGGACAAAGGCGGCATTGCGATGGCAGGTCTCGGCCAGTCTGAAGGACGGGGGCACGCGGCGGCTGAATTTCTTGGCCCCGCCGATCTCGACATCGCCGTAGAGCGGATGCTTGTAAGGTTTCCAATCGCTGTACTGTTCGCCCATCAGGACATTGTCATGGTAGAACATTTCGTTGAGCATCCGCGCCTCGGCGGCGAGTTCACGGTATGTTTCGTCCTGGACTTCCCGTCCTGAAGGCCGCTCCTCCATGTAAGGAAGGGGCGGACCTGAGGGATCGACATCCAATTCGTTGGAAAAGGTGAAAGCGCCGAGCGCGGCATAGAAGAAGTCCAGGCTCCCGCCGTAGACCGTGTACATGTCTTTGTAGATGATGGTGTACTTGTAGCCGGGGAGGATCTTTTCGCCCCTCTTAGCCACATACTCATAAACCTGTTTGTCCCCCGCCGGAAACTGGCCCATATTCACGGCGCCGGGTCCGCTGAGAATCATGCCGCCGTAGTTGTGGAAGGTCTGGGCGCCGGCGATGTTCGGGTGGGCCATGAAGAAATCCCTCACGGCTTTCGTCTCGGGCCAGCAGAAAGGATAATCGCCGGCTCCCGCTTGGACGTAGTTGGGCTGCCAGTTGTAACCGAAATTCCGGTTCATATCGTAGCCGCCCGGGGGATCTTCGTTGATCATTCCGTCGCCGTCGTTATCGATTCCTTCATCGCCCAGAAGGGTGTACTCGCCCTTCTCGCCCGGCGATACACGGACCATGACGCGGGGGTCCTTGGGATGGGCCTTGAACATCCCGTTCGGGTCCTTCTTGCGCATCTGGGTGATGGAGCCGTCCCCGTCCAGGTCCTCGGGGCCGTCTTCATCGGCGGTGCCGTCGCGGTCATTGTCATAAGGGACGAGGCCGGAGCGCGGCGAGTTGGGGTCGGCCGGTTTGTGGATGTAGTAATCCCGGCTGTCCGGGTTCATGGTGGGGATGATGTAAAAGACATGCTCGTCGAGAAGCCGCGTCGCGAGCTGGGTCTTACCGTAGTTCTTCAGCAGATACCAGGCGGCATAAAGCGCGACCTCGCCGCCCTGGATCTCATTGCCATGGATATTGCCGTCGATATAATAGCCGGGTTTGCGGTCCGCCGGACCGGTCTTAGGATTGGTGATGATGATAGCCCAGAGGTCCCGTCCCTGGAACGATTTTCCGATGGACTCGACTTTGGCCAATCCGGGGTAGGCCTTTTCCAGCGCCTGGAGGGCCCGGGTCATCTCGGCGTGATCATAGAAGTGGTCGAAGGACAGGTTGACTTCGGCGGCGCGAAGCCCTAGCGAAAATAGGCCCAGGCAGGACGCGAAACCGATGGTGATAAGGGTCAATTTGTTCTTGCCCATGATATCCTCCTTTTACTCCAGGACCACGGTTTTTTCCAAGGCCCCGAGCTTGGGCGCCCAAGCCTTCACAGTGAGCTTGGAGCCCTTTTTACCGCGGATGGTCCATTCCAGCGTTTTCGTGTCGCCGCTTCCCGCGAGGAATGAGATGTTTTCGACCGGCCGGCCCGAGAAGAGCGTTTGTTCAGGGGAAAGGCTGAGTTTGACCCTGATAGGCCAGGCTGTCATAGCCCGCCGGCCCTGGCCTGTTGAAGTGGGCAGCCAGCCCTGGTTTGAAAAATAAACTGTGATCTGGTAAAGGTCCTCGCCAAGCGATTTGACTTTGGCCTGAGGGATGGCGAGATCCGCCATCTTGCCCATAAGCTTGATATAGAAATCGGTGTGGAAGGAAATGGCCTTCTCGATGTCTTCCGGGGGAGGGGTCACTTTGAGGTAGGGAACGAAACCGCCGATCTCGACGTCGCCCAGCGTGGGGTGCTTGAAAGGCGTCCAGTTGACGAACCCCTTGCCCTTGAGAGCTGTGTCCGAATACTTGATGAGATAAGTGTCCGGATGCTCCTCGCCTTCGCCGCCCGGTTTCTTGGGCATCTGGGCCATCATCTCCGCCATTTTTGCCGGGGTGAGCTGGCCGGACTTGACCATGCCCATGAGCATCGAGGCGTTGAAGTTCGCCGGGGCGCCCATTTCCTTGAGGAAGCTGTTGATCTTGTCCTCGCCGAGGGCCAGGAACTGGTCGCTGGTCATAGACTTGAGTTTGTCCGCGGACAGGGGTTCCTCGCCGGGCTTCTTCTCCTCGGCTTTGGGCTCGGGCACAGCCCAGAGGTTCACCGAAAAAACGGGCACGCCGTATTGGTAGTAGCCGTATGCCACAAACGAGCCCTTCCCGACGCTCTTGGCTTTTTTCTCCAGGTTCTCGAGCTTGGCCGCCTTCAGGGCGTCCTTGTAATCCTTCTGGACAGCCTCGAAGATCGGCATGTCGTTCTGGTCCAAGGCCATGGCCGGGCCGCCGCCGAAGAACTGGAGGACCATTTCTTCGGTGATGTCCATGCCGCCGACCATCGGAGATCCCTTCAACAGATCGGCGATCTCTTTGGGTGTGTATTCCGTGTTGGGATCCAGCCCGAGTTGGGGCGCAATATAGGCCGGGACTTTGATCTTATCGCCGCCAGGCTTGGCCTGGCCCGTCTGCTGCATGTTGAGGATGGTGTTCTCGGTGGAGAAATTCAGGATTAGGGCGACCGAAGGATGGGAAACCAGGAACTTAACCACGGCCTCGGTCTCGCTTTCCGAAACGGGATAAAGGCCGGCCGATTTGACGCCGTACTCAAAGTCGTGGGGGAAATTACGGTTGATGTCGACGCCGCCTTCGCCATCTTCGTTGTACTCGCCGTCGCCATCGTTATCCAGGCCTTCTGTGTATACTTTGTATATACCTTTTTCTCCCTTTTTAGGGTCGGCCAGCCGCATCAGCCGCGGCTCCTTGGAATCCGGGATCCAGCGGCCTTCAGGGTCCTTGACCCGCATTTGGGTTATGACCCCGTCCTTGTTCAGGTCGTCGGGGCCGTCCTCGTCCGCTTTGCCGTCGTTGTCATTGTCTACGGGACGGCTGTTCGCGGAACGCTCGGACTTTACCGGCGCGAAATAGGCGCGGGCTGCGTCCGGGTTGAGAAGGGGGGCCACGAAAACCGTGCGAGTGTCAAGGAACGAGGTGACTGCCTTGTCCTGGCCGTATTTTGTCAGAAGTTTGTCAGCCAGCATCAGGGCAGCCTCGGTGCCGATATGATGCAAGCCCTCCGCGTTGGCCGAAACGAACACGGCCGGACGAGCATCCGGGTCGACGCTCCCCTTTGGCTGACCCGCGATACGAATCATAGGGATATCGGCCTTACCGTAGCTCTTCCCGAGCGACAGGATTTTGGCCAGCTGGGGGAAGCGCGCGGTATAGGACTGAAGAAGGCCCGCGATCTCATCGGGCTTGTGATACTGGTTGAAAGTCGGTTTGGCCGTTTGGGCAACCAGGAACAAGAGGCTGAAAAATGCAAAAAGCGGTAGGACCATCAAATTACGACGATTCATTCCGCCTCCTTTCTGGAATAACGATTATAAGCGTCATCATCGAGTTTGCTATGTGTTTATATTAATCCGATCATCTTCGTTCATCAAAGAAACGGATATGCCGGGCCTCATACGATTAAACCTATTCGTTAGGCATTACGCATTTTATAATAAAAAGTTCCCAACAAGCCACAAGGAACCAGGGAGGGCTTGTTCTTGACATCGATTCACAGCCGGGACTATCATCCTTTCGTGAAAGCGGGTATTGATGCCGAGCTTATTGGAAAGCAAAATAGCGCAACGCAAAAAAGCAGTTTTTTATCCCCTCTTTTCCTCAAGAAATAGACCAGATTGCAAAAAGTCAATTTGGAGGGGAAAACCCTTTCTAATGGGCTTTGGGAAGACCCGGCCGCCCTGCCTCCCCTTCTCTGGGGGGAAATCGACGGAGATATCCTTGCGCTTTTCGTAGAGGATTTGAACCTTCCTCGTTATTTCTACGGCCGGGGAATTTTCTGAATCCACTCTTTTATTTTGAAAAAAGTTGACTCCCTTAACGTGTTGTCCTAATATTGTGGCATGACGGCGGCAAAAACGAATATCGAAATACCGCAAGACAAGATTCAAGAGTTCTGTCGACGATGGAGAATCAAGGAGTTCGCCATCTTTGGTTCAACCTTGAGAAATGACTTTCGGCCCGAAAGCGACGTGGATGTTCTGGTGACGTTTCAGGATGAGGCTCCCTGGGGCCTGTTTGAATTTGTTGAAATGATGGAAGAGCTTCAGGAAATATTTGGCCGCAATGTGGATCTCATCGAGAAAGAGGCTCTCCGCAATCCCTTCCGTCGGCGCGAGATCCTGAGCCATTGTCAGGTTGTCTATGCTGCCTGAAAAAAAAGACTTAGCCTTTCTCTGGGATATTTTGGATGCGGCCAAGGCTATCAAGGACTTCACAAATCAAGTCTCTTTTGACCAATACTTGAAAGATAGAAAACTGCAGATGGCTGTAGAGCGGGCGCTGGAAATCATCGGGATAGCCGCAAGGCATGTTTCGGAAAGCTTCCACCCCTTATGTGGAGCTCCACATAACACGTGGAAATTGATGCGGTCCCCGAACGTCTGGATGACGGCGACAATCCCAGGCTCAAGCGCCGTCCCGGCCGCAGCCTGAAAATAGAAGAGAAGCGCCCGCTCGGCACAGCGGCAAAGATCCCCCAGGAGCCGGCGCTTGAACTTGAAGAACACCCGGAGCATCTTCGGGATGACGAAGACCACCTGACGATGCGGGACGTCGAGAAGGAGCGTTTCCCGCACCCACTCGCCCCACTCCTCAAGCCTCTTGGCATGGCACGAAGGGCAAAACCCTCGGGTCTTACAGGAAAACATCAGAAGATGTTCCGCCCGGCAGCATGGACACCGGATCCGGGCAAATCCGCAGCGGGGATTG
>JAPKZH010000198.1 GCA_026393905.1 Candidatus Aminicenantota bacterium | reverse complement strand
CTCAAACAAGCCCATTTGTCCGTGGATGATCTACTGAAGCTAATTTGAAAGCAGGGAAGGATCGCGGTCAGACCCGCTGTGCCACCCTTCATTTCTTTAGTGGTCCGTATATTCCTCAGGTTTTATTTATAAAAAGTTTTTCAAAAATACGGTTCCGCTCATCCGCTCATATAGTTGTTGTTGCAGGGAAGACTCAATGTCACCCCCCTCAATATTCGTTTATATGAAAAGCTAATCTTTCAGCCCCGCCAGCCTCTTCCTGGCATCTTCGACTTCGGGCAGGCCGGGGTCGGCATTCTTGAAGAGGTCGAGGAATTTCAAAAAATAATCCTTAGCTATTTGGAACTCGCCTTTTTGATCATGAATCTTGCCGAGCCAGTAGAAGCTCTTTGCATAAATATCCCCGTAATAAAGGCGGGCGATTGTCAGGGATTGGATATCTTCATATTCCTTTTGGACCGCTTCCAGTTGGCCCGCTTGATAATGGGCGGAGGCCAGTGCATCATAAAATAATGCATGCTCGTTATTCGTCGCATATTGATGAGGCAGGAGCGGCAGAGCTTTTTGATAGTGCTCGATCGCCCCGGAGAAATTCTTTTGGCCGAGCTCGATGTTTCCCATCACATAATCATAATACCGGATTTCTTTCTGGTTGAGGCTCCCAAGAATCATCCGATGGAGCTCCTCTGCCGCCATCCTGGACTCCTCAATCCTGTTCATCTCTTGGCAGAGAACAGCTTTGTCATAAACATAGCTTTTTCGCTGGGTGAAGCTATTTGTTTCAGCGGCAATACGGTCTGTCTCCTCAAGCGTTTGCCAGGCCTTCTCCGCCTTCCCCGTTTTGACATAGATCGAAGCCAGGTATCTCAAAAAGCCAAATTCCGTGGATTTATCGCCGAGCTTTTTGGTCAGCTCGCGAGCTAGCTCGAGCTGCTGGGCGGACTCCTTCAATCGTCCTTGCAGGAGATAGAGGGCGGACAGGCTCGATCGACCGTATAAATGGGCGGCCTTTTCCTGGGATCCCAGGGTTTTTTGATATTCTTGCTCCGCTTTTTTCAAATCCCCCTACAATTCAAAAATATCCCCCATCATGATCAGATTGTGGTACATAGCGGGATTTAGCAAGGACGCCTTATTGGCTTCATCATATCGGAATTTGCACCTATTGTATCGGCGAGAGATTGTATGACTCGGTAGTGATGACCGTCTCTGGCGGCACGATAACCTGCGGCGCTCAAGGCGGCTGTGGCGCTTTGCAGGGCAGAATTATAGGCTATAGCCAGGCGCCAGTCCGGGCTCAGGCCGGCGGCTCGGCATTCCTTCAGGTCTCGATCGGCTATGCGCAGGAGCTCGATGATCTCCTGGGGGCTGGTCTTATACTCGACGAGCCAGCCGTTTCGCAGCCAATCGTCTAAGCTCATTTTCATCCCCAATCAGGTATATTCTGGGCCCTTTAAGGATAGACGTCAGGAAGTGGTGGTTTGCTCTCAGCTTCGACCGGAATTCGTTAGGAGGATAAACCGTGGGGTTGACCTCACGACAGAGTATTTTCTGCGCCGCCTGGAGGTTCGCCACGACTTCCGAAAAAGCGACATCGCCGACGATCAAGAGATCTATATCGCTTCTGGGACCTTCCTCTCCCTTGGCTATGGAGCCGTAGATAAACGCCACCTTAATCTGGTCGGCACTCTGAGCCAGTCCGGCGCGCAAGGCATCGCCGATTCCCGCCGTTTTGAGGATCAGGCTCTTTAACTCATGGAAAATAGGAGAGTCAGGATTTGCTTGAAAATATACCTGCTGTCCGCGCACATTGCGGCGGATAATTCCTGCATCTGATAGATGCTTTAATTCTCTTTGCCCAGCTCCATGGCCTGTTTTTGCAATCCGAAGAATATATCTGGTATAAAACTCCTCGTCGGTTCGGCCGTAGAGCAGCGATAGTATGGCGCGGCGTGTTTTCCCAAAGAGCGCCGCAGCCAGGCTATTTGGTGGATTAGTTGTACTCATTTCGGGTACGATTGTACCTAATATGGGTACATTTGTCAAGGCCCAAGGGGCGGAGTTGGGTTAAGGATTTCCTTTTGTGTTCGATGACATAGGACTCGTCTTGGGAGTAACGAAGACTACCTGACGGTGACGAAGGTCAAGAAGGAATGTCTTCCGGGATCCACTCACCTCATTCCTCCAGCCGCATAACGCGGCAGGAGGGGCAGAAGGTCAGCGGCTTGCCGTCGTGGATATTACTTATTTATAAGTTTCTGGAAACGGGGATGGTTGCGCAGAGGCGCCCAGACCGGATCGATTTTAAGCAAAGGAATGGAGAGCTCTCCAGGGATGGAGAGCAAATATTCAATCTTATCAAGCGCCTTGTCGTATTCTCCGACCATGACGTAGACCTGGGCCAAGTCTTGAACGCGATAAGTCCC
>JAPKZH010000625.1 GCA_026393905.1 Candidatus Aminicenantota bacterium | reverse complement strand
GCCTTCCCGGCCGATGCCAAACACAGGCAACGCCTGTTCCAGCCCTTTGCCTGCGGAAAGCTGTTCCTGGGCGTTCGTCTTAACAAACGAGGAAGTTTGAGCTTCCAGTCCCTGGTCATCGATTACGACGACCGTTTTTTTGCGGCGCCGATCAAGCTCCAAAAATAAACTTCGATGGATGAAGAACGGCCATGAACGATTATTTGAGCGAAGACCAAAAGAAATTTCTGCTCGGGCTGGCCCGGCAGGCGATCGAAACCAAGCTTCGGACGGATAAAATCCTCAAGGCCGAAGTTGAGGATAAAACGCTCTTGAACAAGCGGGGCGCTTTTGTCACCCTGAAAGTGGACGGCGAGCTGAGGGGGTGCATCGGCTACCCTCTGCCTTATAAGCCCCTGGCCGAAGCCGTCATGGAAATGGCCGTTGCGGCCGCCACCCAGGATTACCGTTTTCAGCCTCTCTCCGAGGAGGATCTGGCGAGCCTCAAAATCGAAATATCCGTGTTGACCCTGCCCCGCCGTATTAAGGACATCCGCGAGATCGAAGTGGGAAAACACGGCATCATCATTTCCAAAGGTTTCAACAAGGGGCTGCTGCTTCCCCAGGTGCCCTTGGAATACAATTGGGATCTCGAAACCTACATGCGCCACGGCTGCATGAAAGCCGGGCTGGACGAATACGAGTGGAAAAAGAAAGTCGAGATCGAAGTCTTTGAAGCCCAGGTCTTTTCAGAAGAGTAAAGGAAAAAACCGATGAAAAAGTCCAACAAACCCTGGATTCTTCTCTGTCTTATATTCATTCTTCAAGGCCAGATGCCGCCCGGGACAAACCCGGAGGCGAAGATCGGCCAAGCCCTCCGGGATGCCCTGCCCACAGTCGCGAGAAGCGGCGAAACCCTTCCCATCTGGGTTTATCTCCGCGATAAGGGAGAAGCCGGCCAAGCCTCGATTAAAAGGGCCCTGGCCGAAGCGAAGCGCACCCTTCAAACGCGCTGCCTCTGGCGTCGGTCCAAGGTCCGGAGCAATGCCGGCCTGGTCGATTACGAGGACCTTCTCTTGTCTGCGGTCTACACGGCGCAGGTCAAATCTTTGAACGTCAAGGTCAGGGCCGTATCGCGCTGGCTCAATGCCGTAAGCGTCGAAGCCTATCCGGAACAGATCCAGGCTCTGGCCGGGCTCGACTGCGTCAAGGCCCTGGATATCGTCAAAAGTTTCAAAAGGGAAGATGGCTCTTCTGACGAGGCCGCGGTGCTCCAAAGCGCCGCCGAGCCAAAAAATCCTCTCTATGGATTCTCCTACACCCAGCTTAACCAGATCAACGTGCCCGCCCTCCATCAGCAGGGGCTGAGCGGTCGGGGCGTGCTCGTTTGTCTGTTAGATGTCGGCTTCCGCAAGAGCCATGAAGCTTTCCGGCTGGCCCATCTCATCGCCGAATGGGATTTTGTCAACGGCGACGGCGATGTCTCTCAGAACCCTTCCGACCCGAACGATTACACGGATGACCATGGGACGGCCACCTGGTCCCTGCTCGGCGGATTCAAGGTCGGGGGGCTCATGGGGCCGGCCTTTGGCGCCGATTTCATCCTGGGCAAGACGGAGACGTCAAATTTTGAAAAGCCGATCGAGGAAGACTGGTGGGTGGCCGGGATCGAGTGGGCGGAATCGCTCGGGGCCGAAGTCGTGTCGTCCTCGCTCGGCTATACGGACTGGTACCAGTTCAAGGACATGGACGGCAAGACGGCCGTGACGACGCGCGCCGCCAACCGGGCGACAAGCCTGGGCGTCGTCGTCGTCAATGCCGCCGGGAACGAGCGCGGCAATGCCTGGGGACATATCATCGCCCCTGCCGACGGATCCGACGTCATAGCGGCGGGTGCGGTGGACTCAACGGGGAAACTAGCCTCCTTCAGCTCGCCCGGCCCGACCTATGATGGAAGGATCAAGCCCGAGGTCTGCGCCCTGGGTGTCAGCAATTGGGTTGCGGCCAACAGGAAGGATCAGAGCGACTATTATGTGAGGGGCAGCGGGACTTCCTATGCCACTCCCCTAGTTGCCGGGGTCGTGGCGCTGCTTCTTGAAGCCCACAGAAATTGGACGCCGAAGCAGGTCCGCGCCGCCCTGATGGATACGGCGGGAAACGCATCTGCGCCGAATAATAATTACGGCTGGGGAATCGTCAACGCCGCCGCGGCCGTGAATTACTCGCCGGCCATACCGACGACAAAAAGATAGGGAGTCGTTTCTCTACTTGATTTTCTTCTTGGCCGCCGCCAACTCCTGGCCGGCCTCATCCTTATAAGCCTGATCTTTTGAAGAAGCTAGGTTCAGGTCGAGACACTTCTGGAATTCCTGAGCAGCCAGGTCATATTTCTTGAGAGAGACATAGGTCCGGCCGAGCTCCAAGCGATGGTTGATGTAGTCCGGCTTCAGCTCGACGGCTTTCTTCAAGGCTATTTCGGATTCCCCGAAGGAGCCTTTAGGGATCGAGCCGAAGATGATGCTTCCGAATAAACGCTGAGCGCCGCCGATCTCCGCCATTCTGCGCTGCCAACGGCCCAGGGCGTGGTAGGCCAGGTCGTTATTGGGATCGAGCTGGATGGCCTTGTCGATCGCGGTCTTGATCTCCTTGGACATGTTGATCTGGTCTTTTTTCCCCAGCATCAGGGCATATTTGCCGAGCGCTGCCGAGAGATAAAAGTGCCCCCAGGTATCGTTCGGGTTCGCGGCTACGGCCTTGCGGGCGTATGTCTGAGCATTCTTGTAGAGAGTTTTCTGCTGCTCTTCGTAGTCTTTTTCCTTAGGGCTGACCAGGTCTCCGACATCCACGTAGCTCCGGGAAAGCTTCCAGAGGGCTTCGTAGTTGTTGGGATCGAGCTTGACGGCAGCCAGGTATTCTTCCAGAGCTTCCTTGTCCTTGAGCTGGCCGTAATATTCATCCCCTTTTTTCAGGTGGTCTTCGGCCGTCTGGGCAAGACCGAATAGAGCCAGGCTGAACAGAAGGATGAACAAGAAGGTGATCCGAGCTCTCATTTTTGACATATTTCCCTCCAATCAATTGAATGTGGATTCTAATTATCGTTTTTCCGGGAAAAAGTCAAGCCGGAAAGACAAACCTAGATTACGGATAGGAACCTCCGACGGGACCTGTCGCGGTTCACCCCCGGCGCCCCTCGCGGTCTATCGTGTTGATACCTAAGAAGAAAGTCGGAGGCATCAACCGCTCGGGGCGGCGGGGGGCCCCCGAACCACGCCACCCGTCGGGTGTCGTCGCTCCCATTCTATTTGATGGAAAGCTCTGAGCTTTTGGCAGACGATTAGCCCCTACCGCCAATTTCGGGGACAGTCTTCGAGGTAACACGAATTTTTAAACTGCCGTGTAAATTTGCCGTATAATATAATGAACGGAGGTCAATCCTATGCAGGACCATGTGAAAGTGATCGGCATTCTTTGGATCATCTTCGGCTCCCTGAGCCTGTTGGGAGCCTTGATTCTCTACCTGATTCTTTTCGGCGTGTCGTTCATTCCGGACATGGGGGACATCGCGCCGGGCATCTTAAGGCTCGTCGGCATCGTCCTCAGTACGTTTATTGCCCTTCTCGGCCTTCCCAAGATCATCGGCGGCATCGGCCTCCTCAAGGGACACGAATGGGGCCGGATCCTGATTCTTGTCGTGTCCTTCCTGAGCCTGATCAACATCCCCTTTGGGACGGCGCTGGGGATCTATTCCATGATCATCCTGTTCAACCCCCAAACCGTCAAGCTCTTTAACCCCAACGCTCCGGGAAAATAAGAAGGGCCTGACTATTTAGCGTAAAAATCGTCGACGTTCCGGTCGAACTCGACCATCAGCGTCTCGACCCTTTGCCTCTCGGTTTCCATCTCTTCGTCCGCTAGGCCGGAACGGATTTCCAGCGGCTTCCCATAGACGGCCACGACCTTGGAAAAGGGATAGAACATCAAAAAACGGTCCCAGCTTTTCAGGACCTTTTTCCTGTTTGTGGAAAAACTGAACGGGACGAGCGCGGCGCCCGTCTCGGCGGCCAGCTTGATGCAGCCGAGCTTCAGCTTACGGTCTGGCCCCCGGGGACCGTCCGGAACGATGATCACTTCGCCGCCGGACTGGAGCTCTTTTTTCATCTCCAGCCAAGCTTCTTTCACGACATGCGAGCCCGATCCTCTCAGGATTTTATACCCCCAGCCGTCCATGATTCGGGCCGGAATCTCGCCGTCTCGGGAGGGGCTGATGAGGGGCATGATTCCCCGGCGCCGGAAAAAATAGGGCACGATAAAAATCTTGCCATGCCAGACCAGGAAAATCACCGGCTTCTTCGCTTTTCGCAAGGCCAAATAATCGGCGTCGCCGACGATCTTCATCCGGGTGGATTTGGACCAGAGCCATATGATGGCTTTGCCAAAAGCCCCGACAAAACGCCAACGCAACCTTTCTCTGAACGTCATCGCAAAAATCATATCCGAAAATCCGCTCTCAGTAAACCGATCTTATTTTATCCAAAATTACTGATAGACACGTCCGACGGGTTCTGTCGGACACTACGGAATATTCTGATCTTTTGGTGGATTAGCAGTTCCTGGGCGATTTTGGGATTTTATAGCTCTTCTTGCCACCTACGAGCGCGGCTTTTTCTTTAAGTCTATAACGAGCCCGACGACAAAGCCGAACAGGCTGAGCGAAAGCCCATAGGGAACCGAAAAGGGCCAGGCCGGCAAACCCAGCGGCAGGATATTGATCGCCCCCAGAAAGCTCAAGACGGCAAACCCTCCTCCCAGGCAGAGGCTTAGAAGGCCGGCCGAGGGTAGGGGCCTTTTCAAAAAAATCATCGCCAACCCCGGGACGAAAAATCCCTCGGCCAGGATCTCTGAAGACAGGCCGATGGTCTTCAAGATGCTTTGAAACCGGGTGGCGATCAAAAAGGCCGAAGCACCGACAAAGACCGTCGCCAGCCGGCTGACCAGGACGGGGCGCTCCTTGGCCGAAGGGAAGAACTGCTGATAGAAATCCCTGGTCAGGGCAAGCGCTCCCGTGTTGATGGCCGTGTCCATGGTGGAGAGGATCGCGGAAGCGACGGCGATAAACAGGATCCCCCCGAGCAAAGCGCCGACCTTCGAGAGGATGATCTCCGAGACCAGGGGGCGGGCAAGCGCCTGCCTCGAAAAAAGCGGGAGAGAGAAAATGCCGATCAGGACGACGAATCCATAGAGCAGGAATAGCGTTGCGGCCGTGGCGGATAGTCCCTTCCTGGCTTCTCGGACATCCCGCGCTGCCTGGATCCGCTGGAGCGCGATCGGAGAGATGGTCCAGGCCAGGGTGAAGGACAGGGCGATCAGGAAATTTTCGTTGATGTTATGGAAAAAATCAAAATAGCCGCGTTTGCCGAGGCCGGCGGCCAGGAAAGAAATTTCGGACAATGAGGCGCGGCCGGCCAAAAACAGGCAGAGACCGATCATGCCGGCAGTCAGAAGGAAAAATTGGACGCAGTCCGTCACGACGACTGAACGAAGGCCTCCGAAGACGGAATAGAGGAGCACGACGGCCGTTCCCAGGGCCAGGCTCCCGAAATAGGAAAACCCGAGAAACGTGCCCAAAAAATTTCCCAGGGCGACCATCTGCGATGCGGCGAGCACGGCCATATACCAGATGATGAGAATGGACGACAGGTGACGGACGGCGCGGCCGTAGCGGAGCTCGACGAGGTCGGGCAGAGTCATGACGGAAAGACGGTAGAGAGGCTTGGCCAGAAAAACCGCCAGGATGAGGACCGTGGCCACGGCGGGAAGCCCGACCAGCCAGAAGGAGCTGATTCCCGACTTTAAGGCCTCATCGGTGGAGACAAGAATGGAGGTCGCCCCAAACCAGGCCGCGGTCAACGACAGATAGATGAGCCCGGCCGAGAGCTTCCGGGAAGCCAGGAAAAAATCCTCCAGGCTCTTCATTCGTCTGGAAAAGCCGATCCCGGCCAGGAGAATCAGGGCGAAGTAGGCGAAGAGAAAGACGAAGAATTGGGATTTCATGCAGTGCTTTTATAACAAAAAGAAGAAGCGACGGCAAATATGCTATAATTCGGGTCGCATGAGAAAGGCTCTAATCTTTTTGGCGGTCATTCCAGCGTCTATGATCCTTTCAGCCGTCCAGGAATCCTCCCGGGATATTGTGGCCAAGGTCGAACAGACGCTGGCCTCTCTCCAGTCCTTCCAGGCCGATTTTGAGCAGACTTACTACGCGACGACCGTCTCCAACCCGCTCAAGGAGAAAGGCCGGGTCTATCTCAAGAAGCCGGACCTGGTGAGGTGGGAATACAAGGACCCCGAAGAGAAAGTGATCGTCTTCAAGGAAGGGCTCCTGCTCACGTATCTGCCCGAGGACAATCAGCTCTTCCGGCAAAAGCTGGCCAAGGAGCAGTATGAGACCGAAATCCTGGCCGTCCTCGCCGGAAAAGGGCATCTCGTCGATAAATATCTCATCGAGCCCAACCCGTTTCCAGGGGAAGGCGGCAATACCTCCCAGCTCAAATTGACCCCCAAGGAAGAGAGTGAATACACCTACAT
>JAPKZH010000452.1 GCA_026393905.1 Candidatus Aminicenantota bacterium | reverse complement strand
ATCTTGGTCGATTGGATATCGACGACGGGCGAGGCGGCCTGGACCGTGATCTCTTCCTGGATCGCAGACACCTTCATCTGGATATTGAGGGTCACGACCATGCCGACATTGACGATGATGTTCTCGCGCTTGAAGGGCTGGAAGCCCTTGAGCTCGAAGGTGACCGTGTAGGTGCCGGGCGGCAGGGCCGGTGCGCGGAACAGGCCGTTATCCTTGGAAACGTCTGTCACCGTCTTGAGCAGACTCGGCCCTTTGACCGAGACGTTGACGCCGGGAAGCGGCGCCCCTTCTTCATCCGTCACCGTTCCCCGGATCGTCCCAGTCTGAAGCTGCTGGGAGATGAGAAGGGACGGCACGAGAAAAAAGACGAGGACCAAGCTGAGAATCATTCGTTTTTTCATGTTTTCTTCCCCTTGCATTGAGTTTTTCTGCGAAATTTAATACAAGATTTTTCGTGATCGACCGACGATTTCTCGAAAAAAATCGTCGACCGGATTCATCTTAGGCCTGATTCATATGGCCAAAATATGGGATATCTTTCCCCTTTTGTCAAGCTTGGCTCGTGGAGAAAAAACGCGCTATTCGATTAGAGACGACGCTTTTACATAATACAGATCGATGAATTTTTTCTGGACGCGGAACGACCAGTGGACGTCCCGGATAAAATCGACAGCCTTTTCCGCGTTCCTCTGCTGGATCAAACGGACAAGCTCGGCGTGCTCGCCGATGGAGGCCTGTTCCCACTCCTTGACAAAGCCTTTCTGGCGTGGAAAATCGTAGAGGCGCTTTTTCAGGGTGTTCACGATTTTTTTCAGGTTCTCGTTGCCGCTGCGATCCAGGAAGACATTATGGAAATTCAGGTTTTTCTCGTAGTAAAGGTCGAAATTGTCCCGGTCGATGGCGTCCTTCATCGCGGCATTTAGCTCTTCCATGTATTGAACATCGGGCTCCTTCAAGTTGTCGAGGGCCAAGAGAAGCGCCTCGCTTTCAAGGGCGCCGATAATTTCATAATAATTTTTAATATCCTGAAGGGACAGGGTGTTGACGATGACTTTCCGGCGGGGCAGGATGGAGACAAAGCCTTCCATTTCCAGTAAAAGAAGCGCATCCCGGAGAGGCGTCTTGCTGACCCCCAGTTTTTTTGAGGTCTCCTCCATGTCGATCACGGAACCGGGAAGGATCTCCCCGACCCGCATTTGCTCTCTGAGGTATTCGTAAACCTGCTCTTTCAGAGACTTGATGTTCAGCACCGGCTTGTTATCCACGGCTTGATGACCTCCTTGTCGCACTCGAGGAAATAAGAATATTGAATATGAAAGGTCAAGTCAATAGCGGGGACAACGGCTCCTTCCGGGAGCTTTGACCCCCTTCCTTCGTATGTGTTATAAGAATAGGTCAAATGGGTTAAAGGAGTGCCCCCGTGATCGAATTTCGGCGCGTTTCCAAGAGTTACAATAAGGGCAAGGTCAAGGCCGTCGACGAGCTCGACCTGGTCATCAAGCCCGGCGAGATCTTCGGCTTTCTGGGCCCCAACGGCGCGGGGAAAACCACGACCATCAAAATGATCGTCGGGCTTCTCAAGCCGGACGCGGGCGCGATCATCATCAACGGCCTGGACAGCCAGAAAGACGCTCTCAAGTGCAAGGCCATGACGACATACGTGCCGGACTATCCCGCCATCTACGAACGGTTGACGGGACTGGAGTATTTGAATTTCATCGGCGA
>JAPKZH010000616.1 GCA_026393905.1 Candidatus Aminicenantota bacterium | reverse complement strand
TCAGAGGCGACTGGGGTACCCCTTTGGACTCAGATCTTAGCTAAATTCCAGAACTCTCCTTAATTATGGCTGAGCCAGGAAGCGATGTCGAAATTGAGATCTTTCAGGGAGCCCGATCCTAGATGAAATTTTTCGGACGGTCTAATACAAAAGCAATAAATTAAAGTGACAACGTATGGGCGGCGCTTAGGCCGCCCTCAAGCCTCCGTAGCGGAGGGGGGACCCGTCGGCTTTTCCGACGGGGGGAACCGACGGGACTGGTTCCCCGGGGCCCGGGGGCTGGGGGCGGCCTAAGCGCCGCCCGAACGCTGGTGTCATTATAATTCGTGCGTTTATAGGAGCTTTGTCCCTTTTCGGATCTCCTTTTCATTTGGCAGCTAAATCTGTTATAATTTTTTTTCTCCATGAAAATAAAAGAGATCGACGTCGTCATCGAGGCGGCCCTGAAGGAGGACATGCCGCGGGGGGATATCACGTCTGACAATATCGTCCCGCGACGTTCCGTCTCCAAGGCCGTATTCTTGGCCAAGCAGGATGGCGTCCTGGCCGGGATCAACGTCGCCGGCCGTGTTTTTCGACGGGTCGATCCCCGGATCACTTTCAGAAAATTCTATCAGGACGGCCAATCTTTCAAGGCCGGCCAGGTCTTGGCCGAAGTCTCGGGACCTTCAATCTCGATCTTAAAGGGGGAGAGGACGGCCCTCAATTTTTTACAGAGGATGTCGGGTATTGCGACCACGACCAAAGAATTCGTCGATGCCGTCACCGGAACCAAGACCAGAATTCTGGATACACGCAAAACCACACCCGGCCTCAGGATTTTGGAAAAATATGCAGTCCGGACGGGGGGTGGTGAGAATCACCGTCTGAATCTTTCGACGATGGTCCTGATAAAGGACAATCATCTCCGTCTCGTCGGTAACATCCCGGACGCCGTTCAAAAAGCCCGAAAAAAGGTGGGGCGAGGAATCAAAATTGAAGTCGAGGTCACCGATTTCGACCAGGCTAGACAGGCCGTCGAGGCCGGGGCGGACATGATCATGCTCGACAACATGCCGCCGAAAACGATGGGGAACATCATCGGCTGGGTGAAGGGACGAATTCCGATCGAAGTGTCGGGCAACGTCAACCTGAAAAATGTCCGCCGCATCGCTGCTCTCGGACCGGACTATATTTCGATCGGCAAACTGACCCATTCCTACGCCTCCCTGGACTTGAGCCTGGAATTCGTGGAGCATGAGCGAGGACAATCGTGAAAAACGAACGATACAAAACGGATGTCCTGGTCATCGGCTGCGGCATCGCCGGCGCCAGCGCCGCCCTGGAAGCGGCCAAGAGCGGGCTCGACGTCATCGTCATCACCAAAAGTCCGACGTTGGAGGATTCCAATACGTTCTATGCCCAGGGCGGCATCGTCTCTCTGGGTGAAGACGACTACCCGGAGCTTTTAAAAGAGGACATTATCAAAACCGGCGATGGCATCAGCAACCCGGAGGCGGTGGATATCCTGGCCGGGGAAAGCAAGCCGCTGGTCGATAAAATTTTGATCGAAGAGCTGGACATTCCGTTCACCCGCAGCTCTCCGGATTCTTTGGATTACGCCCAAGAAGCCGGCCATTCCCGACGCCGCATCTTACATATCAAGGATACGACGGGGAAGACCATTGAAGAACGGTTCATCGCCGCCCTAAAAAAATTCCCCAAGGTGACCCTCTTCACGGACCACACGGCCGTGGACATCTTGACGATTCCCCACCACACAAAAAATCCCATCGCTTATTATCATGAACCGCAATGCATCGGCGCTTACGTTCTGGATAATAAGACCCGCCGGGTCAAAACATTTTTCGCCCACCGGACCGTCCTGGCCACCGGCGGCTGCGGCGCCGTCTTTCTCTACACCTCCAACCCCCGGGACGCCATCGGCGCCGGCTATGCCATGGCCCATCGGGCAAACGCTAGGATCGTCAACATGGAATATGTCCAATTCCATCCGACGTCGCTTTTTCACAAGGACGCCGACAGCTTCCTGATTTCCGAGACTGTCAGGGGGGAGGGTGCCCGGTTGAAGACACGGGAAGGCCGGACATTCATGGAGAAATACAGCGACAAGAAAGACCTGGCTCCCCGCGACGAGGTGACTCGGGCTATCTACGAAGAGATGACCAACAGCAATTCAAACTATGTCCTGCTGGACCTGGCCTCTTACGCCAAAGTCGATATAAAAAAAAGATTTCCCAATATCCATAAAACCTGCCTGCAGTACGGGATCGATATCACCCAAGAGCCCATTCCTGTCGTGCCTGCCGCCCACTATTGTTGTGGCGGGGTGCTGGTCGACGGCTGGGGAAAAACATCCTTAAAGGGCCTTTACGCCGTAGGAGAAGTCTCCTGTACGGGCGTCCACGGCGCCAACAGGCTTGCTTCGACATCCCTTCTCGAAGGCTTGGTCTGGGGGACAAGGGCGGCCAAGGATATCTCCGGCCATTTTCTCCGGAGCACCCCCTGCAAGGAATCGGATATCCATAAGTGGTATTACCCCGAAAACGAGGAAGCAATTGATCCCGCCCTGATCAACCAGGACTGGCTGACCATCCGCACCACTCTCTGGAATTATGCCGGGATCATCCGGACCAGGAAGAGACTCGAAAGGGCCAAGTCCGACCTGGAATATCTCCTCCACAGGATCGAAAAATTCTACAGGGAAGCGGCTATGGATGCCAAGGTGATCGGCCTGCGCCAGGGAATCCTGGTCGCCCTCATGATCACCCATGCCGCCTTGGCCAACCCGACCAGCCTGGGCGCCCACTTCAGAAAAGATTGATCCTCAGAAACTTATTTTCAAGCCGATCCCGGCGGCGAGCCCGCTCAAATCCAAGATCCCTTTTCTGACGGCGGAGTATTCCGTTTCGGAGGGCTTCGTCTCGGCAAAACTGACCTGGGCATAGGCGGCGCCGCCCTCATTGCGTCCATAGAACCAGAAATAGGCATTGCCGGTTTCATTCTCCCAAATCGCGGCGGAAGCGCTGATTTTTTCTTTTAAATCGCCTTTGAGGTCCGAAAATTTGATGAAACGTCCGCTGGCTTGGAAAACAAGAGCGATTTGAGAGGAGATCTCGAATTCGAGGCCCAGGCCTCCTTGAAAGCCTAGGTTGGCCTTGTGCGTGCTAAACGTCTGTTCCGTTTGGTAAGAAAAGAAATCCGTGGTGACGGACCAGCCGTGGTCAAATTTCATCATGTAATACCCGGCTCCGACAAACCAGTCGGCCCTAAGACGAGGCCCTGCCGGAACATAATAATGGATATTTACGGTCAGGGGGATCAGCCGGATATCAGGCTTCAGGGAATCGCGCGAAGAAAAATAGGGCAATTGATAGCCGAATTCACTTTCCCGAGAGACTTGGAAATAAGCAGCGCCGAACCCAACGGCCAAGTTTCCGCCGAGGGAAACGGCGACCTCGCCGCCGAAGTTTAGCCCGAGCCTGAGCGGTTTGAACTTTCCTGTCACACCCTCATAGGAGTCAAGATAGTAGTCATAAAGGCCCCGGATGCCCTTGGTGTAGTCGTTGTCAAAGAAATAGGTCATCCCCCCCGTCAGTTTCAACGATATCCCGGGAAATGCCATGGACGTTGATAAACAGAGGAGAACGGCAGCGAGCAGAATTTTCTTCATGGACGATACCTCATGCCTATAGTTTAGAAGGCCCCTGGAAAATGTCAAGGACATCACGCCTTCTGGAAAATGGTTTTGCCCCGCCGAGTTGACTTTTTGGAGTGGTGGAATACAATAACTTGTTCTATAATAAGCAAATTAACGGGAGTCTGCGGAGAAAAGAACATGCCCGACCAACGCGATGTCAAGGACACGCTCAACCTGCCCCAAACTTCTTTTTCGATGAAGGCGAAACTTGCCCAAAAAGAACCCGAGATTTTGAGGACGTGGGAGGCGGCCGGGCTCTATCGAAAGATCCTGGCCAAGCGTCAAGGCCGGCCCATTTTCGTCCTCCATGACGGTCCCCCCTATGCCAACGGCAGCATCCACTTGGGCACGGCGATGAACAAGATTCTCAAGGACTTCATTGTCAAATCGAGGACCATGCAGGGCTATCTCTCCGCCTATCTTCCCGGCTGGGACTGCCATGGCCTGCCCATCGAGATCCACGTCGATAAGCTTTTAGGCGAGAAAAAGAAAGACATGTCGATCATCGAAATCCGGGAAGAATGCAGAAAGTACGCCCTGAAATATATCGATATCCAGAGAGAGGAATTCAAGAGGCTCGGCGTTTTCGGGGAATGGGACAGGCCGTACCTGACGATGGATCCGGAATATGAGGCCGAAGTTCTGCGCTATCTGGCGGCATTCTTCGCCTCCGGGAATGTTTTTAAGGGCAAACGTCCAGTCCACTGGTGCCCGGTCCATAAGACCGCCCTGGCTGAAGCAGAAATTATCTACAAAGACCGCACTTCTCCTTCGATCTATGTCAAGTTTCCGATGAAGTCCGATTTATCGGACAAAGCCCCGGCCTTGAAGAATAAGAAAGTCTCCGTCATCATCTGGACGACGACCCCGTGGACGCTGCCCGCCAACTTGGCCATCGCCTTCCATCCTGATTATGAATACGCGGCTTTTGAAGCCGGAGATGAAGCCTATCTCGTGGCCAAGCGCCTGGTCCCGGTCGTCGCGGATCTGCTTGGCCTCAAGGACCCCAAGATCCTGGCCACCTTCACGGGCCGCGAGCTCGAGCATCTCAAGGCCCGCCACCCTTTCCTCGATCGCGACTCGCTTTTCGTCCTGGCCGATTATGTCAGCCTTGATGAAGGGACCGGCTGCGTTCACACGGCTCCCGGCCACGGCCACGAGGACTATCTGACGGGGATCGCCTACGGTATCGATATCTACACGCCCGTCGATGATGAAGGCCGGTTTACGGCCGACGTCAAAAAATATGCCGGGATGAACGTCTTCAAGGCCAACAGGCTGATCAACGACGATATGCGAAAAGACGGCACGCTACTCAAAGAAGGGGAGATCGTCCACTCCTATCCCCACTGCTGGCGCTGCAAGAGCCCGGTGATTTTCAGGGCGACATCCCAGTGGTTCATTTCCATGGACAAAAACGACCTGCGCGAGAAAGCCCTCGAAGAGATCAAGAAGGTTCACTGGGTCCCGCCCTGGGGGGAAGAACGGATCAGCAGCATGATGAGCAACCGCCCGGATTGGTGCATTTCTCGCCAGCGCAGCTGGGGCGTGCCCATCCCGGCCTTTTATTGCCGCAACTGCGGAGAGATCCTGGCCGACGAAAAGACCGCCCGGCGCGTCGCCGATATATTCGAGAAGAACGGCTCGAACGCCTGGTTCGTGAAACAGACCGAAGATCTCCTGCCTCCCGGCGCGGCCTGTCTCAAGTGCGGCTCCCGGCAGTTTGACAAGGAGCATAATATTCTCGACGTCTGGTTTGAATCGGGGGCCAGTCATAATGTGCTCGGAAAACGGAACGACCTTCCCTGGCCTTCGGATGTCTATATCGAAGGACATGACCAGCACCGCGGCTGGTTCAACAGTTCTTTGCTGGTGGGCCTCGCCGCCAGAGGCCGTTCGCCCTATCGGACCTGCATCACCCATGGTTTCGTCCTGGACGAGCAGGGCAAGGCCATGTCCAAATCCGCCGGCAATTTTATCGAGCCGAAGGAGATCATCGCCCAGAGCGGCGCCGAGGTCATTCGACTTTGGGTGGCCATGCTCAATTACAAAGAGGACGCGCCCTTTGGGAACGAAATCCAGCAGCGGCTGGTCGAAGCCTACCGCAAAATCCGGAACACCTGGAGGTTCATTCTGGGCAACCTTTACGATTTCTCGCCCGACACAGACGCCGTCGGGCTGGACGAGATGGAAATACTCGACAGGTGGGCCTTGGGAAAAGCCGCCGAGGTCGGCAGGAGGATCCTTAAAGCCTATGATGAATATGAGTATCATATCATCTTCCATGCCGTCTACAATTTCTTCACCGTGGAGCTGAGCGCCCTGTATCTCGACATCCTCAAGGACCGGCTGTATTGTTCGGTCAAGGATTCCCGTCTCAGAAGGTCGGCCCAGACCGCCCTCTTTCATATCTTGAAAAACAGCCTGATCCTCATGGCGCCCATCCTTCCCTTTACGACGGAAGAAGCTTGGGAGGCCATGCCGAAGTTTCAAGGGAAAGAGGAATCCGTCCATCTCGAGCTATTCCCGGAATTCCGAGAGCAATGGCTCGAGCCCGGGATCGCCCAAGAATGGGAGGACCTGATCGGCCTCAGAGAAAAGGTTCTCAAGGAGTTGGAAAAGGCGCGGGAGCAGAAGTTCATCGGAAATTCCCTGGAAGCCCAGGTCATCCTGAAAGTGCCCGCCGCGAAATCAAAGCTCGTCCAGAAATATCGAGATGAACTGTGCTCGCTTTTGATCGTTTCCGATGTCATCCTCCAGGCCGGCCCGGGCGAAGATCTGGGAATCACCGTTGCCAAGGCGCCCGGGCAAAAATGTCAGAGATGCTGGAATTATTCGAGCTATGTCGGGACGAGCCCCTCTCATCCCGAATTCTGCAAACGTTGCGAAGACGTTGTCAAAGGGTGGCCGTCATGAAACGTAACATTTCTTTCTACGGGCTTGTCCTTTTGTTGCTCGTGATCGACCAAGCGGCGAAGATGCTCATCGTCCGGACCATCCGGCTGTTCGGTTCGGTCAAGGTCATTCCGGGCTTTTTCGACCTTTCCCATATCCGCAACAAAGGCGCTATTTTCGGAGCGTTCTCCCGGGTGGACGGCCCGCTGGTCACCATCCTCCTGACCGTGGCCTCCTTCTGCGCCCTGGCCATGGTGGCCTATTACTTTATTAAAACTCCTCCTTCCGAAAAATGGATGAAGATCGCCCTGTCCTTGATCCTGGGCGGGGCGCTGGGGAACCTGATCGACCGGGTCTTCCGCGGGTATGTGATCGATTTCCTCGAGCTTTATATCAAGAATTTCCGGTGGCCGACATTCAATGTCGCGGATTTCTGCATCACTGTCGGGGCGTTTCTGTTGGTCATCGTCTTTCTTGTCAGGAGACCTTCCCATGTTGCCCATTCTGATTAAGATCGGGCCGCTGACGATCCATTCGTACGGCTTTATGATGGCGCTCGGTGTCGGATTGGGCGTCTGGTTCATCTATGTTCAAGCTAAAAAGCAGGGCTTGAATGCCGTCAAGATCATGGATGCCGCCTTCTACATTCTGATCATATCGCTGGTCGGGGCCAAGCTCGTCCTTCTCGCCGGGAATTTTTCTTATTACTGGGAAAATCCGAAAGAGCTTTTCTGGATCGTCAAGACCGGGGGTGTCTTCCAAGGCGGCCTGGCTTTCGGGATTGTCTTCGCCCTATGGTATCTGCACAGACATCGCATCCCGACGTGGAAGGTGGGGGATATCGCGGGCGCGGCCCTGGCCTTGGGCCATGGCTTCGGCCGGATCGGATGCTTCTTGGCCGGCTGCTGCTGGGGCCGGGAATGCGCCCTGCCTTGGGCTGCGAAATTCCGCAGCGACTACGCCCACAATTTGACGGGAATCCCGCTCAACCAGGCCCTTCATCCGGTCCAGCTGTATGAGGCGGGCCTCAACTTTCTGAATTTTTTAGTCTTGTTCCTGGTGCTCAGGAAGAAAAAATTCGACGGCCAGGTATTTTCCTTTTACATCATCAACTATTCTATCATCCGCTACATCACGGAATTTTTCCGCGGCGATCATCCGGAGAAGACGTTTCTCTTCAGGGGACCTTCTCCGTTCCTCAGCCTGTCCTATCCTCAGCTCTTCTGTATCCTGGGCCTCGCGGCCGGCTTATTGCTTGTCCGAATCTTCAGAAAACGTCAACGTGCCTAAGATAGATTTCCGTATCACGCCGGCTTTCGGGAAGGGAGAAAGGCTGGATGTCTTTTTGTCCCGCCAGATCTGGGCCTATACGCGATCGCAATTCCAACGGTTCATCGATAAAGAACGGGTGCGGGTCAACGGCTCTCTGAAAAAGCCGAGCTACAAGCTGAGAGAAAGGGATTGGGTCGAGGCGGATGTGGAAATCCCGCAGCCGGAGGAGATGCAGCCCGAAAATATCCCCCTCCATATCCTTTATGCCGACGGGCATATCGTCGTCATCGATAAAGCCACAGGGATGATCGTCCATCCCGGTGCGGGCGCCAGCCACGGAACCCTGGCCCATGCCCTTCTGTTTCATTTTCCCGAGATCCGGAGCATTGGGCCGGAGGACCGGCCCGGAATCGTCCATAGACTGGATAAGGAAACATCCGGCGTCATGGTTATTGCCAGAAGTCAACAGGCTTATTTTGACCTTAAAGCCCAGTTTAAAAAACGAGAGGTCAAGAAAATCTATCTGGGGCTGGCTTGGGGAAAAATGCCCGCGCCGGAAGGGACCATGGACTGGCCAATCGGCCGCCATGTCAAGTACGGCCAGCGCATGTCCATCAAGACCAGATCGCCGAGAGTCGCGGAAACCCGGTACAAGGTCCTCAGGGAATTCAAGGACTCGACCCTTCTCGAAATCCACCCGCTGACGGGCAGGACGCATCAAATCCGGGTTCATCTCTCGGCGTCCGGTCATCCGCTTATCGGGGACGGGCGCTATGGAAGCCGTAAGTCCAGGCGCGCATCCAGCCGGCTGTTTCTCCACGCCCACCGTCTCGGCTTCCGCCATCCAGACACGGCGGCTTGGATCGAATTCTGTTCCCCGCTCCCCGACGACCTAGTTTCCTTCCTGAAACCCATCGAATAATATTTTGCGGGGACCATATTGAGAAAAAAAGCGGCTTTGTTGTATGATATCCCTTACTTTTCTAAAAAAAGAGACGATTCACCGATTCAGGACATGCGGAATTCTCGGGAGGACGGATTATGAAAGATTATCCTGCGGATAAAATCAGGAACATCGCGCTCATCGGGCACGGCTCATCCGGAAAAACTTCGCTGACCTCGGCCTTTCTGTTCGATGTCGGAGCAACCGGCCGGCTGACCAAAGTCGATAAAGGGAATACCGTCACCGACTACGAACCGGAGGAAATCGACCGGAAAATCTCCATCAACTCGGCCATCTGTTTTGTCGAATGGAAAGACCATAAGATCAATTTCGTCGATACGCCGGGATACAGCAATTTCCTCTGGGACACGAAAGCCAGCCTGCGGGCCGTCGATGCCGCGGCGGTCCTGGTCTGTGGAGTCGCCGGCGTGGAAGTCGGAACGGAGAAAGTCTGGGAAATGCTCGAGGAGTTCCATCTTCCCCGGATGATCATCATCAATAAACTGGACAGGGAGAACGCCAATTTCGCCCGCACTCTCGAAGCCATCCAGCAGTTCTTCGGCCGCCAGGCGGTTCCTGTTCAGCTTCCGATCGGAGAAGAGAAGAATTTCCGCGGGGTGGTGGATTTGATCCGCCAGAAAGCCTATCTTTTTGAAAAGGACGAAAGCGGCAAATTCAAGGAAGAAGCCGTTCCGGCCGACCTCAAGGCCGAGGCCGAGAAAAAATATCGCGAGCTGGTCGAGATGATCGCCGAAAATGATGAAAAGCTGATGGAGAAATATCTGGAAAAGGGCACGCTTACGACCGAAGAAATCGCCGAGGGATTCAAAAAAAGCATCCTCAACCACCAGCTTTATCCCGTCTTCGCGGCTTCGGCCCTCCTCAACATCGGTGTCCAGAATATCCTCGACGGGATCCTGGACGTCATGCCGTCCGCCCTTGACTGTCCGGAGATCAAGGTCAAGATCAACGGCAAGGAGGAGGTTCTTAAGGCGACAGCGGACGCGCCGTTTGCCGCGCTCGTTTTTAAAACGATCTCCGATCCGTACACCGGACGGATTTCCCTGATGCGTGTCTTTTCGGGAAAAGCCAGCCCTGACTCGACGGTGGCCAACACCGGCAAAAACATCGATGAAAAGCTGACCGGCCTGTTCTTCCTCCAAGGCAAGGAGCAGACCCCGGCCGGCCAGGCCAAGGCGGGAGATCTGGTCGCGACCGCCAAGCTGAAAGCCACTTCGACCGGCGATACACTGAGCGCGAAGGGCAGCGGAATAGAGATCCCCCCGATCAAATTCCCCGAGCCTTCCATCTCCTTTGCCATTGAGCCCAAGACAAGAGCCGACGAAGACCGGATCTCGCAGGCGTCCCACCGCATCACGGAGGAAGATCCCACCGTTCGGTTCGAACGCGACCCGGATACCAGCCAGCTCCTAATATCCGGCAACGGCGAGCTTCATGTCAGGATCATCACGGATAAGCTGAAGAAGCGCTACAATGTCGATGTCGAGCTCAAACCGCCCAAGATCTCCTACAAGGAGACGATCAAAGGCCGGGCGGATGTTCAAGGCAAACATAAAAAACAGACCGGCGGCCGCGGGCAGTATGGTGACGTGTGGATCAAGATGGAGCCCCTGCCGAGAGGCATGGATTTCGAGTTCGAGGACAAGATCTTCGGCGGGTCCATCCCCAAGAACTACATCCCTTCCATTGAAAAAGGGCTGATCGAGGCCAAGAAAAAAGGAGTCCTAGCTGGATATCCGGTCGTCAATTTTAAGATCATCCTCTATGACGGCTCTTTCCACGAAGTCGATTCTTCGGATATCGCCTTCAAAATCGCGGCTTCCAAAGCCTTTAAGCTGGCCATGAAGGAAGCCAGACCCACCATCCTGGAGCCGATCATGAGCGTAGAGGTCTACACGCCCGATGCCTACATGGGCGATATCATGGGCAACCTGAATGGGCGGCGGGGGAAAGTCCAGGGCATGGAGCAGAAAGGAAACATGCGGATTCTCAAAGCGGTGGTACCGATGGCTGAGATGCTCGACTTTGAGCCCACCTTAACCTCGATCACGGGAGGAAGAGGCTCGTTCCTGATGGAATTCTCTCACTACGAAGAAGTCCCTTCCCATCTTCAGCAGAAGATCATCAACGAAGCCATCAAGGAAGGCCGGGTCAGGCCGGAAGAAGAATAAGGGATCGAACCGATCCTATTGGCAGCGCTGCCAGCCTCCCTTTCTCAGGCGGGGTATACACCCCGCCCCGAGGCCGGCCCAGAGACACGGACCTGTTTCAGGGCCCCACTTACTGAATCTCGCATAATAGAGTGACAATTAAATCAAAAAGAGAGGCCGGCATGAGTCAAGAAGGCAAAGGCCAGGATCCGAGAGCGGCGCACTCGTTCCAGACCGTCACGAACGGTGCGAT
>JAPKZH010000567.1 GCA_026393905.1 Candidatus Aminicenantota bacterium | reverse complement strand
CCGGTCGCAGATCGCCAGGCTCGAAGCCGAACAAGAACGGGAGTCCAAGCGCATCGAATTTCTCGAAGAAAGCCGGCGGAAAGCGGCCGCCGATGCCGACGAAACGCTGGCCGAACTCCTCCACCTCGAGCACGATTTCCTCAGGAACCGGGAAGACCTGGAGCTTCAGACCCAGGCTATCGCCCAAAAAAGGCGGGAGACGGACGAGGCTGAGCTCGCCCTCCAGGAGACCCGGGCCAAGATCGGGCCCTGGGCGAAAAAAGTGGAAGACGTTCGCAACGATTATCTGCAGAAGTTTTCCGAATTGACGGAGGCCAGGAACGAAGGGGCCAAGATCGAAAAAGAGCTGGAGCTCATCCGCCGCCAGGAACAGAAACTCCTGGTCCAACAAAAAGATTCGCAGACCCAACTCGGCCTCAAAGAGAAAGAATTCGACGAGCTTCGAAACGGGCGGAGCGAGACTCGGCGGAAAATCGCCGAGAAAGAAGAAGGGATTTCCGACCTGAAGCGGATCTTGGGGGAATTCTCGAAGACCATCGAAAACCTCCAGGCCAAGATCCGCGAGCTCAAGGACAAACGGGATGAAGACGCCTATCATCTCCAGGCCCTGAAAAAACTCGAAGAAAAAGAGCGGGCCGGAGAGCCCTCGCAGGACGTGGAGGGCGCCTTGGGATTCTTTACCGACCTAATCGAGTCAGATCCGGCCGATGCCCCGCTCATCGACGTTTTCTGGAAGGAAGAGGCGAAGGCGACCGTCATTCCGGCCGAGGAGATTCTGAAAAACCTGACCGGCCGTGAGATCAAGGGCAGCTTCCTGCTCGTCTCGCCGCTCAAGAAAGAACAGGCTCAGCCGGCCGTCATCCAGGATCCGGATGTCGTCGGAATGTTGAAATCCCGGCTGCGGCCGAGCGCCCCCATCCAGGACCGGATGCCCGACCTCCTTGACGCGGTCATCGTCAACGGCATCCGGTCGGCGATCGGCCTCTGGCTCCAGTTCCCCGCTTTCAATTACATTTCGCTCAACGGCGACCTGCTGCTCTCTACCGGCCTTCTCAGGCTCGGCCAGAGAAAAGAAGGCGTCTTCAGCCTGAGCCAGGAGATCAAGGAGCTAGAGAAAAAAATCGGCCAGCGCGACGCGGACATCGCGCCCGTGGCCGGGCAGCATGAGGCCAACGTCCGGGAGAAGCAAAAACTGGAAATCGGCATCCAAAGCGAAACGGTCCTGATCGCCGGCCTCCACCAAAAGCTCCAGGACATGGAAAGAAATCTCGCCCTGCTCCAGGCAGAGAAAGAAAAGCATAAAAACGACCAGGCGATCTTCGGTCATGAGCTCGAAGTCCTGGCCATGGACAAACGGGTCTTCGCGGAGAAGCTCGAATTCCAATCCAAGATCATCCGTGACCTGGAGGAACAAGAAACCGCCCTAAAGAACCGGGCGGAGGCCGAAGAAAAGGAATTTTCCCTTCACCGGGAAAAGACGAACCAGGAGGCCAATAATATCCTGGAGCTCCGAGGGGCGGCGGATGTCCTCCAGGAAAAAATCCGGAACCTCCATGCTCTCGTCAAAAACCTCGGCGTGAGGAAGGAAAGCATAACGGCAAAGATCAAATCCCTCCAGGAAGAGGTCCGGAATTCCGAGGAGGAGGAGGCGCGCCTGAAGTCCCTCATCATCGAGCTCGGCGAAAAAGCTAAAAGTCAAGATGCGGAAAAAACGCAGCAGGGGGTTCTGTTCGCCCAAAACGAGGTCCGGCTGGACGAGCTCCAGCAGGGGCTCGCCGGAGCCGAGGCCGCCCTCAAGAAAATCCGCGAAGAGTACGAGGGACAGAAGGACGAGCGGATGAAATGGGAGATCCGGAAGGCCGAGAATGACCGTGATTTGGTCAACCTGGAGGAAACCTGCTGGCAGGAACTCAAGAAAACGCTCCAGGAATTGAAGGCCGAAACGCCGCCGGCCCAAGCGCCGGAGGGCGACGTCGAAACCGAGCTGGAAGATGCCAAGGAGAAGCTCCTGAAATACGGAGCGGTCAACCTCATGGCCGAAGAAGAATACCTGGCCCAAAAAGAGCGCTACGACTTCCTCATAAAGCAGAAGACCGATCTCAAGGAATCGATCGCCCAGACCAAAGAGGCCATCCTCAAGATCGACGAGGAAAGCCGTCAGCGCTTCCTCGCCGCCATGGCCGAAATCAACAAAAATTTCCAGGACCTGTTTGCCATACTCTTCAAGGGGGGCACGGCCGAGCTGAAGCTCCTCGACGAGGCCAATCCCCTGGAAAGCGGCGTCGACGTCGTCGCCCAGCCGCCCGGGAAGAAGGTCCAGAACATGGGACTGCTGTCGGGCGGCGAAAAATCCCTGACCAGCCTGGCCTTTCTGTTCGCCCTCTTCCGCTACAAGCCGACGCCGTTCTGCATCCTGGACGAGGTCGACGCCGCGCTCGACGAGGTGAACCTGGCCCGGTTCCTGGACTTGATGAAACAGATCAAGTCCGAAACCCAGTTCATCATCATCACCCACAACTATAAAACCATGGAAGTCGCCGATTACATCTACGGGACGACCATGGAAGAGCCGAACGTCACCAAGATCTTTTCCATGAAATTCGAAAAGAAAGGGGACGCCGAAAAAGTTGATTAAAGTCCAGCTCTATGTTCCGCCCGGCGGATATTTCGCCGAGCGCTGGACCAAAGGCTCTTCTATGCCGCCGCTCGGCCTTCTCTCGATCGGCGCCGTGCTCGAAAAGGAGGGCATTCCGGTCGAGATCGTTCCGACAGACGTTCACCGGATGAGCTGGGGGGACATCCGGCGGAAGATCGAAAGGGAACAGCCCGACATCATCGGCGTCACGATCACGACGGAAAACCGCTTCCAGAGCTTCAAGCTCGTCCGGCTGGCGAAAAAGGCCTATCCCCAAGCGCTCACCGTGCTGGGCGGGCCTCATGCCTCGATGGCCGCCGAGGACTGCCTGGAGCACATTCCCGAAATCGACGTGGTGGTCAGGGGCGAAGGCGAAATCACCATGCTCGAGATCTGCCGGGCGTGGGACAAGAAAAGGGATCTCGGCGGGCTGGCCGAAGTCCTGGGCATTTCCATGCGGACCGACGGCAGCATCCGGTCCAACCCGCCCCGGCCGCCTATCCTCGACCTCGACAGCCTTCCCTGCCCTGCTTTTCACCTGGTGCCGTTCGAGCAATACAATTTCCGGTTCGCGGTGCCGGGCCGCGGCCCTCTGCCCGCGGTCAATGTCATGACCAGCCGAGGCTGTCCCTTCAACTGCAGCTTCTGCGCGACGCCGATCAACTGGGGCCGGCACGTCCGGATGCGAAGCCCGGAGCATGTCGTCCGCGAAATCGAGCGGCTCAAGGAACGGTACGGCATCAAAGTGGTCTTCTTCTTCGACGACACATTCAATGCCAGCCCGAAGCGGGCCGAGGAGATCTGCGACCTCATCATCGCCCGCCGCCTCGACATCTTCTTCAAGTGCGACGTCCGGATCGACATCATGACCAAGCCGCTCCTCGAAAAGATGAAACGGGCCGGGCTGTTCCATCTTTCCTTCGGGATCGAGGCCGGCTCGGAGCGCGTCCGCAACGAGATCGTCAACAAGAAAATCGATATCGAAGATTTTCACAACCTGGTCCGATGGTGCCGGGAGCTCGACATCATCCCCAACGTCTTCTTTATTTTCAGCCATCCGACCGAAACATGGGACGAGGCCCAGGAGACGATCAGGATCATCGAGCATTACAAGGACGCGATCGAAGGGTCGGTCGCCATCCTCCACATCTATCCGGGGACGCCGCTCGAAAGGCTGGCCCGGGAGACAGGGTTCCTTCCCAAAAATTTCTCCTGGACAAAAAGATATTTTTCGAAAATAATCACGTTACCCATGGCTCAAGGCGACGTTCCGCTCTATTTGGACAAGCTGACCTGGAGCCAGATCAGCCAGCTCGTTCTCCGCTGGTCGTTCACCAGCCAAAAAACATCCCTCTTTAAAAAGGCGCCGAGCGCCCTCAAGCACGTCCGCTCGCTCGGCGACATCAAGCGCTACGCCATCATGGGCTGGATTTACGCTAGGCTCAAAGCCAAGACGCTATTTAAAAGATAGAAAAAAAGCGAAAGATCTCCGCTTTTATCGCGAGAAACCTAAGCGGAGATTGCCACGGCACTCCGTGCCTCGCAATGACGGGGTTAGGTTGTCACGCTATGTGCTTGGCAATGACAGGGTTAGGGTGTCATTCTAGGTGATTGGCAATGACAGGGTCGGATGGCCGCGGCACAAAGTGCCTGGCCATGACTTTAGGGATTATGAAAGGAGCGCAGGATGTCGGGAACATGGTATATCGTCATCATTCTCTTGTATCTCCTTGTCTTGACCGTATTTAATTTCATCCGGGCCAAGCGCATCAAAAGCCAGGAAGACTTCATGGTGGCCGGCCGCAGCTTGAAATGGTCGGTCATGGTCTTCACTCTCATCTGTACCTGGATCGGCTCGGGCACGTTCATCGCCGGTGCGGAATTTGCGGCCAAGGCCGGATTCTCGGCGCTGTGGCTGGCGGCAGGAGCCTGGGTCGGAATCATCCTGATCTATTTCCTGGCCGCTAAAATCCAGACCTTCGGCCAGTACACCATCGGCGATATTCTCGAAGCGCGCTTCGGACCGGTGGCGCGCGTTTTCGGAGCTTTCGCCCTGCTGATATCCTTCACCGTGATCGTTTCCTATCAGTTCGTCGCCGGGGGGTTCATCCTCAACGTGATCTCGGACGGAAAGATTTCAGCTTCAACCGGAACCATGATCGCCGCGCTTTTTGTCATCCTCTTCACGGCCCTGGGCGGGATGATGGCCATCGCCTATACGGACCTGCCCAATGGGATCATCATCGTCCTGGCCTGTCTGCTGGCCGTGCCGTTCGTCTATTCGGCGACGGGCGGTTTCGCCCAGGCCACAAAAGTCCTGGATCCCGGCTATTTCGCCGCGGTCAACACTCAGTTCGGAGCCCATCCCGCGCTCAAGGTCGGCGGCTATTTCCTGTCGACCCTGTTCCTCCTGCTGGGCGTCCAGAGCATGTACCAGAAATTCTACAGCGCCAAATCCGCTAAAGACGCCAAAAAGGCCGTCGTCTGGTGGACGATCGGCACGATTTTCGTGGAAACGGTCGTCGTCGTCATCGCCGTTTTTGCCTACAGCAAGTTCAAGGGCCAGATCGACCTGACCATTCCCAAGGAAGGCGGAAAAGTCGTGTTGATGGCCGCGAGAAGCCTAGTGCCCTTTCCGGTCGGCGTTCTGCTGCTCGCTGCGGCCTGCGCCGTCGTCATCTCCACCGGCATGAATTACCTCCTCTCCCCTTCGACAAACATCATGCGGGATATCTACCAGAGGTTCATCAAAAAAGATGCCAGCCAGAAGACCATGATCGCCCTCCAGAAAGTCATCATCGTTTTGCTCGGGCTCATCGCCTTCTTCCTGGCCACTCAGCTGACCTCGGTCCTTAGCCAGGCCTTATTTGCATATACAATATACGGAGTCGCCATCACCCCGACGTTGATCGCCGCCCTAGCCTGGAAACGGGCGACAAAAGCGGGCGGTGTCGTCTCCATCATCTCCGGAACGGCGGCCTGCATATTATTAAAAATTATCGCCGGAGTCCTTCCCCCTGATAAAGCCCCTGACGGCGACCCGTGGGGCATCCCGATCATTTATCCGGCGCTGGCCGTGTCGATCATCGCCTTGGTCGTCGTCAGCCTCCTGACGCCGAAGCCGAAGCCGGAGGAGCTGGAGAAATTTTTCCCGAAGAAACAGTGATGACCACAGGAATCGTTAAAGAC
>JAPKZH010000062.1 GCA_026393905.1 Candidatus Aminicenantota bacterium | reverse complement strand
GCGCTCTCCCTATTTTTAGCAATGGCGCTCATGACCTTGAGGCTGTGGGACTTGGCCGGCCTCGTCCTCCCCCTGGTCTTTATTTTAGTTGGCCAGGTCATCCTGGTGACCATCGTCTGCTTTTGGCCCCTGTTTCAGATCATGGGCCGCGATTATGAATCCGCAGTCATCAGCGGCGGGTTTATCGGTTTCATGCTCGGTACGACGGCCAACTCCATGGCCATCATGAAATCCCTTGTTGAGCGCTACGGGAAAGCCCCTCGCGCTTTTTTAGCGGTGCCCATGGTGGGCGCCTTCCTCATCGATTTCACCAACGCCCTGATCATCACCGTATTCCTGAATATCTTCCGGTGATCAATTTGGCGGAGGTGCCCATCCGTCAGCGGAGCGCTGACGAGCCATTCCCACCAAGACATTTCATATTTTAGAAGTCCGGATCGGTGATCTTCTTGACCGTCCACGTCCCATATTTCTCGAGCTGCTTCTTGATCTCTGCCGCCTTGCCGACGACCAGGACGAAATCCGTTTCTGGCAGAAGCTTCATGGCGGCATTCTTGACCTCCGCCGGCGCGACCGCCAGGACTTTTTTCGCGTTCCTATGGCTTTACGGCTTCTGTTCCCGCTTCCCTTTTCTTCCAGATGTTCCGGACCATGGCCACGACGGCGATAATAATCAGGAGAAATAAGACCCGTGCCGCCCAGCGGTAGGGACGGCTGGCCATTTCCAACTCGTCCGTGGCAAAAGAGACGACTTTCCCCTTTTTCATGAGGAATGTTCCTACGGCGTCCTGGATCGTCCAGACGACCAAAATTACCAGAATATAGGCGGGCGTGATGTATTTGAAGACGAATTTAAAGAAACGGGGGACTTTGATATCCGCGCCTTTGTGCATCTCCTGCCAGCCCTTTTTGATCCCGAAAATCCAGGAAAAGACGATGACCTCAAGCAATCCGAAAAGGACGATGCCGAGTGTGCCGGCCCAGAAATCCAACTCGTCCAAAACGCCGTATTTAAAGAAGAACACGACGAACAGGATGCACAGCGTCACCAAACCGAAAATTGTGTTGACGGCTTTCTTTCGCGTCAGCTTAAATTCGTCCATCAGGAAGGCGACGAGCGGCTGAAGGAAGGCTACCGACGTCGTGATCCCGGCGATGAACAAGAGCCCGAACCACATGAAGCCGAAAAGCTGGCCCAGCGGGATTTTCTGGAAGATGAGGGGAAGAGATACGAATCCCAGATTGAACGCGCCGCCGTTGGCGATCTCTTGAGTCTGGGTGAGACCGAAGAAAGCCACGGCCACGGGAATGGCGATCGTTCCTCCCAGAATCACCTCGGCAAACTCGTTGACCGAAGAAGTAGCCAGTCCGTTCAAGGTGATATCATCCTGTTCCCGGACATAGGAGGCATAGGTGTGGATCATGCCCTGCCCCAGGCTGAGTGTAAAAAAGATCTGCCCGGCGGCGACAAGCCAGACATTGGCCCGGGTGAGCTGGCTGAGGTCGGGATTCCAGATAAATCCCATGCCGTTGGCGACATTCCAATCCGGATGGGAGGGATCGGGCGTTCCGAGGGTCAGAACCCTGATGACGAGAGCGATGCCGAATATAAAGAGCAAAGGCATGCCATACTTGGCCAGGACTTCGATGCCTTTGGCGATGCCGCGGGAGAGAAACATATAATTCAAGGCCAGGCATATAGCCAGAAAAATCAGGACTGGAAGAATGTTGGAAAAGTATTGATTGGATTCAACCCCTTGAAATCCTTTCAGAAAAGCATTCATGGATTCTGACGAGGTGATCCCGAAATATTTGCTCGTGGCCGAGAAGAAAGCGTATCCCAGGGTCCAGGACATGATAAAGAGGTAATAAATGGCGATGGCAAAGGGGATAAAAATGCCAAAGGAGCCGATGTATTTTGCAGCCGGGTGCTTCCACATAACATGGAACATGCCCGGCGTGGAGCTGTGGCCGTGAGCTCCGCCGTGCCGGCCGATGGCCCACTCGACCCACATCAAAGGAACTCCCATGAAGATCAGGGCGCAGAAATAGGGGATGAGGAAGGCGCCTCCGCCGTTTTGGGCGGCCTTGACCGGGAAGCGGAGAAAATTGCCGAGCCCGATGGCGTTTCCCGCCATGGCCAGGACGAGTCCGATTCGCGTGGCCCAGCGCTCGCGCTGAACTCCCGGCCCAACGACGGCGGCATGGACTTTTTTCTTCCCAAACACAACGCGCGTCATACAATACAGGCTGAAGCCGAGGATCGTTCCCCAACCGAGGACGAGCGCAATCCAGCCCCAGAACGTCATCCCTTGATTCATTGGTTCCTCCTTGAGTTAAAGAAGTGAGGCGGTGTGATGATGAGGCTTTTTCCGTTCGTCTTTACGGACGTCATGGTCAACAATAAGGGCAAGATATAGCATAGGAAAGCATCGATGTCAAAAAAAATCAGGACGCGTGTCAAATCATTTATCTAGAATCTAGGTAACCGAGATTCGGGCCGGTTGACTTTAATTCTTCTTATTTTGTATGATGGCTTACTTGTAGAATTCGACTTGTCGATTTCCTAAAATCAGAGGAAAAAGGATGAGGTGAAAATGGCCAGCAAGCTATTCCGGAGAAAACCTCTGCATGTGCTCCTCGAGGAGCTCCACGGCGAGAACAGGCTCCGCCGCATCCTGGGGCCCGTGACGCTCACGAGCCTCGGCGTGGGCGCCATCATCGGCACCGGCATTTTTGTTCTGACCGGCGTTGCGGCCCACGACAAGGCCGGCCCGGCGCTGATGCTGTCCTTCGTCGTGGCCGGCGTCACCTGTC